>DATHMJ010000211.1:0-2583 GCA_035487215.1 Gemmatimonadales bacterium | reverse complement strand
GCGTACCGACGATGGGGAGTTGGTGACGCTCCAGCGATGCCGAAGCCTGCTGGCGGACGAGCTGGCCCGTCTGGAGCGTTCGGGGGTCAGCGGCCGCTGGCGCGAAGCCGCGGGCCTACTGGATCAGCTGGTCAGCGCGGAGGAGTTTCCGGAGTTTCTGACGATCGGGGCGTACGAAAAGCTGGAATGAGACCTCCAATAGCTTTCAACTGGGGCGGCTGGAGTCGAACCAGCAACCTCCCGGTTAACAGCCGGGCGCTCTGCCGATTGAGCTACACCCCATCGGGAAACACTGGAAGCCAAACGGGGTAAGCAGGTTACAAGCGCCAGGGAGCCCGGTCAAGAGCGTTTCCGGCTCGGTTTTGGGGGGAAACGGACCGCCGTTGAGAGGCGAAACCACTCACGCAAACCACTCACGCGGGGATGACGGGAAGCGGAAGAACCCGGAAGGACAATGGCGCGCCTTCGGACGACGCCAGCGTCACGTCAGCCAACGAGGCGATGACCGCATGAGCCTCGCCCAAAGCCTCCGGTGGGTGGGTCGTCGCTACACCGATCACGCGCGCTCCCGCCGCACGGGCCGCGGCAACGCCTGGAGGCGCATCCTCGAAGACGAGGCAATCGTCCGGCGGTACGCCCAGCGCCTCGGCGGCGCGGAGATAGCCCTCCGGACTCGGCTTCCCACGGCGGACGTCCTCAGCGGAAATCAGCACCTGGGGCACGGGCAAGCCGGCGCCTGCAAGCCGGGCAAGGGCAAACCGGCGCACTCCGGAAGTGACAATCGCCCAGGGAACACCGGTCAGGGTGTCGAGCAGCTCGCGAGCGCCGGGCAGCGCGTCGAGCGCCACCTTGTCCCCGGGCTGATCCCGAAAACGCCCCACCTCTGCCTCCGCGTCCAACTGCGGCGCGGCCAAGCGGATGGTCTCCACGGCCCGGCGTCCGTGACAGACGCGAAGAAACGGCTCGGGATCGAGCCCTTTGGAGGCCGCCCAATCCGACCACTGTCGTTCGATGTACGCGGTGGAGTCCACCAGAACGCCGTCGAGATCGAACAACACCCCCGCACATTCCACTCGCATCGTGTCCTCTGATACCCTTGTCCCAAATGCAGTTTTGCCAGCTGTCTGGTTCGCCGCGCCGGCCTCGCGGTGAACCCCGGCCAAACCTGCCATTGCTAGGACCATGCCACATTGCGAGGACCATGCCACATTGAATATCGCTGGCCTATCTTAGCCTAACGATTCTCATGCGCGAACTTCTCTCCGACTACGAGCGATTCAACGCTGACGGAACGCCGCCAGGCCGAGCGGTCGTCGCGTCGGTGTGGGGCTCGGCCCCGCGGCCCGAGGGCGCGTGCCTGCTGGCGACTGCCGACGGCCGGATCGCGGGCTCGGTGTCGGGCGGTTGCGTCGAGAGCGCCGCGGCCCTGGAGATCGCCGCAGCGATCGGGCGTGGGACGCCGAAGTTGGTGACGTATGGGGTGAGCGACGCGCAGGCGTACGATGTAGGACTCTCGTGCGGCGGAACGATTCGCGTCTTCGTCGAGCCATCGGTTCGGCGCGAGATTCTCGAAGCGGCGCGCGGCCCCGGCGGAGTCGTCGTCGCCACGGTAGTCGACGGCCCGGGAGCCGGTGCCTCCCTCGTTGTTCGCGATGACGGGAGCGAGAGCGGAGCGCTTCCGGCAGGCGTCGATCGCGGCGCCGTGGTTGATGCCGCCCGCCGCGCGCTCGCGGGTGCCGCGTCAAAGATGGTCGAGACGCCTGCTCCCGGCGGAGCCGCGCAGGTGTTTCTGGAGGTCTTTGCCCGCCGCCCAACGCTCGTGATCTTCGGTGGCGTTCACATCGCGGCCGCATTGGTGCCGCTGGCGAAGGCGCTGGGGTACCGAACGGTCGTCGCGGATGGGCGGGAGGCGTTTCTCTCCCGCGAGCGATTCCCCGAGGTGGACGAGCTGGTCCTTGGCTGGCCGAAAGAGGCGTTCGCCAAGGTGGGCATCGACGCCGCTACCTACGTTTGCCTGCTCACGCACGACCCCAAGTTCGATGAGCCGGCGCTCGAGATCGCGCTTCGCTCGACGGCCGCGTACGTCGGAGCGATCGGGTCGCAGAAGACGCAGGCGGCTCGGCGCGAGCGCCTGCGCGCGGCCGGCCTGAGCGAGAGCGAGGTGGCTCGGCTTCGCGGGCCGATCGGGCTGGACCTGGGCGGACGACAGCCGGCGGAGACTGCGCTGGCGATCATGGCGGAGATGACGGCAGTTCGATACGGCGCGACGGGGGGACCGCTCCGGGGAAGGTGAGACCGGCGCTTATTCTCTCACTCGTCGCACTCGCTCACTGATCGCACACGGGGACGCCGTCTTTCGGAGACTCCCGGCCCTGGGCCGCCGTCGCCGGCTGCTTCGGCACCTCGCCGCTCCAGATCACGCAGCTTCGCCCCGGCAGGAGGTCGTAGGTGGCTTCGGCCGCCCAGCCTTCACTGCTCGCAAACAGCATCCGGGCTCGCACTCCCGGTTCCCAGCCGTACTGCAGGGCCATCGGCTCGACCCGCCGGGAGTAGGTGTACTGGGTCTTGCGATAGGCTTCCTGA
>DATHMJ010000210.1:0-2347 GCA_035487215.1 Gemmatimonadales bacterium | reverse complement strand
ATGATCAATCCCGTCATCGTGGAAGCCGAGGGTCGATCGACCGCCGAAGAGGGCTGCCTGTCGATCCCGGAGATCTTCGGCGACGTCACGCGCCCCGAGCGGGTCGTGCTCGAAGCGCTCGATCGCGATGGCAAGCCGTTTCGACTCGCCGCCGAGGGGCTCGTCGCTCGCGCGATCCAGCATGAGCTGGATCACCTCGACGGCATCCTGTTCTTGGACCACCTCGGGCTCATGAAGCGGAAGGTCCTGCTCGCGCGGTGGAAGCGTGAGCACAAGGACGACACCAGCTACATCAAAGAGGTGCAGCCCGCCGTCGCCCGGCCGGAGTGATGCGGATCGTCTTCTTCGGCACCCCGGGCTTTGCCGTGCCGTCGCTCCGCGCGCTGATGGATCACCGGCAAGACGTGGTCGGGGTCGTTACGCAGCCCGACCGCCCGCAGGGCCGCTCCCGATCCAACCTGGTCCCCCCGCCGGTCAAGCTCCTCGCCCTCGACGTGGGACTGCCCGTCCTGCAGCCTGACCGACCCCTCGGTGACCTCTTCACCGCCAGCTTGCGCCACCTCCGGGCCGATCTCGGCGTCGTGGTGGCCTACGGCCACATCCTCCGTCCGACGATTCTGGCTGTCCCCCCGCGCGGGATGATCAACGTGCACGCGTCGCTGCTGCCGAACTACCGCGGCGCCGCGCCGATCCCGTGGGCCATCATGAACGGCGAGACCGAGACCGGGATCAGCATCATGCGAATGGAGGCCGGGCTCGACAGCGGACCGGTGCTCCAGCGCGTCGCCACACCCATCGGCCCCAACGAGACCGGCGGCAGTCTCACCGATCGGCTCGCCGACCTCGGCGCGGCCGCGCTGGTGGAGGTCGTACAACGGTTGGCGAAAGGCGACGTGCCGGGGGAGGCCCAAGACGACGCGGCCGCGACCTACGCGCCCAAAGTCGACCGGGAGACGACGCATCTTTCGTTCGCGGAGCCGGCCCTGTCGGCAGCGCGGAAGGTGCGCGCGTTCGATCCCGGCCCCGGCGCGTGGGCGATGCTCCAGAGCGCGCCGGTGAAGCTCTTCGGCGCGCGCGCCGTGTCCGGCATGGGCGAGCCCGGCGAAGTCATCGCGGCGGGACGCTCGCTCGTCGTGGCGTGCGGCGACGGCGCGGTCGAGGTGCTCGAGGCGCAACCGTCAGGCAAGACGCGGATCACGGTGGATGCATGGGTCCGAGGCCGCGGCGTCGCCGTGGGTGATCGCTTCGGGTGACCCCGCGCCCCCTGCCCCGAATCCACGCCATCACCGACGCCACCGTTCTTGCGCGGGCGGACTTGGGGATTCGCGCCGCGGCGCTGGCGGCCGCCGGTCCGGCCCTGGCCCTCCACGCCCGTGACCGCCGCGCATCGACCGGAGCCATCGCCGCCGTCGCGGCGCGGTTCGTCGCCCTCGCCCGCCCGGCCGAAGCCGCGGTCATCGTAAGCGGCCACCCGGACGTCGCCGCCGCGACGGGAGCACAGGGTGTCCAGCTGGCCGGGGGCGATCTCTCCCCCGCAGACGCCCGCCGCGTGCTCGCGCGTGGGTGGATCGGCCGCTCGGTGCACTCGATTCAGGAAGCCGCCGACGCCAAGACCGAAGGCGCGGACTATCTGATGGTCGGCCCGATTTACGAAACACCCACGCATCCCGGCCGTCCCGGTGCCGGACCCAATCTCATTCGCTCGTGCGCACAGCTGGCGTTGCCGATCATCGCCATCGGCGGGATCTCGCGTGATCGGATACCCGAGCTGTTGGAGGCGGGAGCCTACGGTGTCGCCGCAATCCGGGCGCTCTGGGAGGTGGAGGACGCGGCCAAGGCAGCGCTGGACCTGCTGGAAGCCATTGGCCAGTAGCCGACGGCTAACGGCTTCCCCTCCATTATCTTTCCGTCATGCCCGACCTGGCCATCATTGTCAATGGCGAGCCCCGCCACATCGCGGGACCCGCGACGCTCGACGACCTGCTTCGCGGACTCGGTTTGGACGCGCGCACCGTCGTGGTCGAGCACAATCGGTGCATCGTGCGCCGACCGAACCTCGCCGAGACGGCACTCGCGACGGGAGACTCGGTCGAGCTGGTGCACTTCGTCGGGGGAGGGTGAACGCGTGACCGGGACTTTGCCGGCGACCGAGCCGGTACTCGACACTCCGTTCGAGGTGGGCGGCCGCACGTTCCGGTCTCGCTTGATGGTGGGCACCGGCAAGTACCGGTCGAACAGCGAAATGGTTCGTGCCATCGAGGCGTCGGGCGCCGAGATCGTCACCGTCGCCGTGCGGCGGGTGGACCTCGACCGGTCCAAGGACGAGAGCATCCTCCACCATTTGCCG
>DATHMJ010000209.1:0-2437 GCA_035487215.1 Gemmatimonadales bacterium | reverse complement strand
CTCAGCGGCGATGTCACCGGCCCGCCCGTCCTTCTGGGCCACGATATGCGGGGCTGCTGGGCTTGGGCCCCGGCCGGCTCACCGAGGCCCGGCGAGCTCCACATCCAGATTGGCGCCCTCGATGAAGCGCAGCACCGAGTGGGTCGATGGCTCGAGAGGTCGATGGCTCGAGATCCTCGCGGCATAGCAAATCGACCCTCGCCCGGTTCCCAGAGAACCTGGCAGAACCTGCGTCCAGGACGCTGTCCCAGGCGCGCTCCCGGAAGAACGCAATCCACCGACGGTTCGGCTTGGTGCTCAGGGTGAGCACTGCGATGAGCCGCCTGTGGTCTCTTCGACAGATACCTGCTGCAGGACGATCGGTCGCACGAGATCAGTAGGTCGGAGTGCCAGGGGTCTGGCCGTGGGCCGCTAGAGGCCGCCGCCGACTCGCCATCACCGGCGCAGCGGGGCGACCCGGACGATGGCCCGCTGGTCTTCGTCGATCGTGAAGCGGATCTTGTCGCCGGGGATCAGCCCCTGCAGTAAGCTCGCCGGATTCACGAGGTAGTTCATGGTCATGGCAGCCATGAAGCCCGGGATCTCCTCGTGATCCACCACGAGGCGTGACTTCCTCGCATCTATTGAGATCACGACGCCCAGGCCCTCGTGGAGATGGTTCGCAACCTCCGGCTCGAGAGTTGGCGGACCGCCGAGTCCCACCACGATCTCGCCGTGCATGCCCATCTCCTCGTGGGTCGCGACGTGGCAGTGGAAGGGCAGCGTGATGTCCCGATCCGGGGTCACGAAGCGGGCGCGCTCGGTGGCCGGGCCGGGGAACTCGAGCATGAACATCGGGTTCAGCCCCGGGATCATCAGCGCGTGGCGGATCGAATCGGTGTTCTGCAGCACCAGCTCGACCTCCTGGCACCGCTCGACGTGCAGCACGCGGGGCTCGAAACCGTAGACCTCCCCGGGCTGGGCCTGGCGGGTTCCCTCCTTCACGGTCAGGCGCTGGAACGTACGCGGAGTTCGGCACGAGGTGGCGACGATGCGGTGCTCGGCCATCGCGTCGTCGGCCCGCGGCGGGGCCGGCTCGCGGCGGGTCGGGTACGGGGCCTCGCCGCCCGCCCCGGCGTCGGGACGAGGATCCGCGGCCGGCGGGTCGGTCGTGGCGGCCTGGGCGTGGAAGATGGAGGGATCGAAGACCGGGATCTTACCGCGGTAGTAGTTGGGGTCGAAGAAGCGCTTCAAGCTGGTCGCCACTCGCGGCAGGCCGTCCGCCGCGCGGAACCCTTCGTAGACGATGGCGGTCAGGTCGCCGCCGGGGTTGATGCCGTTGTTGGTCACGGCCTGCTCGGTGTGATCGTGCACGAGCCAGACTCCCGGCCCCGAGGCGTAGCGGCCATCATTCCCAGGCCGAAGCTCCAGATCCACCCGCTGGGCGGGAAGCAGCGTGAACACGTCCCGGGCTACTCGCTGGGCGGGCGGGATCGGATAGCCGTCGAGCGCGGTGATGATCGGATGGTGTCCGTGGGTGTGCAGCGCGATGGTGCGCGCCCCCGCGTTGAGGACGCGGAGCTTGACCCGCTCGCCGGGGCGGACGTCGATCGGGGTATCGCGCAGCGTGAAGGGGAAGGAGCGGCCGTTGAGCAGGAAGATGTTCGGCCGTCGCTGGGTCGTGTCGTAGTCGCGGTGCATGCGCCGCTCGACCTCGGCCGGATTCGTGTTGCTGGCCGGGATCTGATTCAGCCGATCGTCGATATCCATGTAGACGAGCGAGTACTCCCGACCGTATCCCTCCTCGATCTCGGCCTTGGCCAAGTCGGAGATGCGACCGGCGCCCACGATCAGATGGCGGAAATTGTTCCGGGGCCGGTTGGGCTCGACGATGAACATGCCGGCCAGTCCCATCAGCACGTGCACGTCGGTCTGGACGTGGCAGTGGTACCAGAATGTGCCGGGCTGGCGCGCGACGAATTCGTAGGTGAACGTCTCGCCCGGGCGTACCGGCGCCTGGGTGAAGTCGGGGACCCCGTCCATCGCATTCGGGTGGATCGTGCCGTGGAAGTGGATCGTATGGGGCAGATAGTGCGTGTTGTGCAGATGGATGCGGACGTGGTCACCGACCTCGACCCGGATGGTCGGGCTGGGCACGCGGGCCGGCGAGCACATGCCTTTGCCCTCGGGCGCGAACACCCAGAAGGTCTCGAACTGGCCCGGGTAGACCTCCTCCTGGATTTCGTCTACTTCGAGGTGAATGTCGATCTCGTCCGGGTCTCCGTCGCCGTCGAGATCGCGCCCCAGAGTCACCGCGCGCTCCGACGCGCAAGGGATGGGCGGCTCCTGCCACCGGCCGGTCGGCCGATCGGCGGCCCGGCCGGCCGGTGGACAGGTCACGGCGAGCACCGCCAGTACGCCGAGGATGACGAAGCCCGGCCGCAGACGGTCGCTCACG
>DATHMJ010000208.1:0-2629 GCA_035487215.1 Gemmatimonadales bacterium | reverse complement strand
ACCCCGCCACGAGATTGTAGCAAGGGGGCAACGGTGTGGCTCAGCCGACTCAGGATTAGGGCTAGGTTGGGCAGACACGCGGGGCATTTCGAACCGGTGGGGGTCCCGTTCTTGCTGCCCAAAACCGCGATATTATCCGAGGGTTCACCGGTTCCACCCGTGGAGAAAGGGCTTAAAGGTTGAGCACGACGGTCGCGAGGAAAGTCAACGCAGGGCAGGACCAACGCTCCCAGGCGTCGGCCACGCTCGCCATGGCGAAAGATCCGCTCCGGATTTCGCTATTCCTGCTGACGATCGTCACCATCAGCCGGATTCACCAGCACTGGAAATTCATCGCGGTCCTCCGGCCGGCGCTGCTCCTCGCGTTCTCGACCGCCGTCTACGCGTACCTCAACCCACGGCTGATCGAGCAGCGCGGACCGTTCTACACCTGGCCCGCAAAGGTCACGCTCGCCCTCGGTATCTTCGCCTGTGTTTCGGCACCTTTCGGGCTCTCGCTCGGCGGCAGCGCGATGTACATCATCACGGAATACTCGAAGACGCTGGTCTTCGCGTTTCTCCTTTTTGCCGCCATTCGCACCGCCTCCGACCTCTACACGCTGGCGTGGGCCTACGTCGTCAGCTCGGCGATCCTCGTCTGGATGGCGCTGTTCCTGTTCGGCCTTTCCCACGCCACAAACAGCGCGGTCGAACGGCTCAGCAACCTGTACACGTGGGACGCGAATGACATCGGGGTCGTTCTCATCGTCGGTCTTGCGCTGACGCTGCTGATCTTCCAAACCACCTCCGGCAAGGGCAAGGTCGCGGCGGGCGTGGTCATCGCCGGCATCGGTGCCACCATCGCCCGTTCCGGCTCACGGGGCACGTTCGTCGGCGTGATCGTCTTCGGGTTTGCCCTGCTCTTCATGCTGAGTCAGGTCGATATCGTGAAGCGCCTGATCTTCTTGGGCGTCCTCGTCCTGGGCCTGATCATCGAAGCGCCGCACGGGTATTGGGAGCAGATGAGCACCATCGTCGCTCCCAAGCAGGACTACAACTGGACCGCGAAGGACGGGCGCAAGGAAGTCGCCGAGCGAGGACTCGGGTATATGCTGAGTTACCCGATCTTCGGACTGGGGATTCACAACTTTTGGCGGGCCGAGTGCCTGGACGGTGAGAAGGTGAAGAGCCGGGTCATGGGTACCGGCATCCGCTGTACGCCGCCGCACAACTCCTATATCGAGGCCGGCGCGGAGCTGGGTCTTCCCGGACTCGCCCTGTGGGCGTCGCTCGTGATCGGCGGGATCGTGTCCTGTGCGCGGCTGCGCCGGAAGCTCCCGCGCTCGTGGCTCAAAGGCGACCCGGAGCAGCGGTTCTTGTATCAGTCCACCATGTACCTGCAGTTGGCCTTCATCGGCTTTTCGGTCTGCGCGTTCTTCCTGACGTTCGCGTGGCTCGATATCATCTACATGCTCGCCGCCTATCTCGGCGGCCTCTACATCGCCATCGGAGAAAAACTCGGACGCGCCGCGGGCCCGGACGCCCCGCAGGTGCTCGTGCCGCGCCGGCGCGTGCGGGGTGCCCCTGTGGAATACCGGTTCGCCACGCCTCCGCCTGCCGAGTAACCTCGCGCCATGACGGTTCGCACCGGCCTCAAGCAGGCGGTCGAGAGCTTGCTGATCGGTGCCGGCGTAGCGGGTGTCGCACGGGCGAGACTCCGGCATCGGAGTCTTGTGCTCGCGTATCACAACGTCGTCCCGGACGACGCCCCGGCAATCGGGGACGCCTCGCTTCACCTTTCCCAAGCGACCTTCGCCCAGCAGCTCGACGAGCTGCTCCGGCACGCCGACATCGTCCCCCTCGATCAGGCCTTCGTTGCCGGCAGCGTGCGACCGCGTGTGGCCATCACGTTCGACGATGCCTACCTCGGGGCCCTCACCCTGGGAATCGACGAGCTGGCCCGGCGCCGGCTGCCCGCGACCATCTTCGTCGCCCCGGGACTGCTCGACGCTCACGCCTTCTGGTGGGACGCGCTCGCGCAGCCCGGTACGGGGCTGGACGCCGGTTTGCGTCGCCGCGCGCTCGAGCAGCTGCGCGGCCAAGACCAACCGATCCGGCGGTGGGCTGAGTCTCAGGCGTATCCCGCGACCAGCCCGCCGGACTACGCCAGATCCGCGACCGAAGATCAGCTGCGCGCCGCGATAAGTCGTGGGACCTTCGCGGTCGGATCGCATACCTGGAGTCATCCGAGCCTTCCGCAGCTCGACCGCGCCGACATCGCCAGCGAGATGACCCGCTCGCGTGACTGGCTCGTGGCCCGGTTCGGCTCGGCGTGGGTTCCCTGGCTTTCCTACCCGTACGGCCGCTCTTCACCCACGGTCACCGAGGAAGCCGCCGCCGCTGGGTATCGGGGTGCGCTTGCGATCGAAGGCGGGTGGATTCCCGAGCGTGCGCCGGCGCAGTACGCGATTCCGCGTCTCAACGTCCCCGCCGGTCTCTCGGCCCGGGGCTTCGCCCTGCGGACTGCGGGCCTGTTCTGCCGATGAGAAACGTCCTGGTCACGGACGGCGAGCAGCGCGCGGCGCTGGCGATCGTGCGGTCGCTCGGGCGGGCCGGGTATCGGCCGATCGTGGCATCGGCCGCGGGCCGA
>DATHMJ010000207.1:0-8412 GCA_035487215.1 Gemmatimonadales bacterium | reverse complement strand
CCGAGCCCTGCTCGATCCGCGTTCGCCAGTGATCGAGCTCGTCCGCTGTCCAGGCCAGATCAGGACCCGGCGACTCCAGACCCCGAAGCACTCCCCTCATCCAATGGCCGACGTCCGCCCGAACCAGAAGCCGACCGGGGTAGTTGGCCCCCAACGAATCGGCGGAGGCATCGACGTGGATCAGGCACTCCTGCGGCAGCTGGAGCTGAAATCCGAGCGCGCCGTTGTGCGTGAACTTGACGCCGAGCGCGAGAACGAGTCCGCTCGCGGCAACCAGCTCGTTCATCCCCGCGGCGCCGCGCAGATCCGCGGCCAAGACGAGCGCATGGTCTTCCGGAAGCACGCCACGCGCGGAGGTCGTGCTCACGACGGCGGCACCCAGCCTCTCGGCGAGCTGCTGGAGCTCACTGTGGGCTCCCATTGTCCCTTGCCCCGCCAAGATCACCACCCGTCTGGCGGTTCGAAGCAATGCGAGCGCCTCATTGACGCCCTCGGCCGTGGCCGGTGCTGCCGACGGAGCCGGGGCATCCGCGGGCGCCGTTTCGGCTCCCAGGAGCGCCGGGTCGTAGTGGATCATCACCGGCCCCGGTTCGCCGCTCGTCGCCAACCCGAGTCCCTCAGCGACCGCCCGCGGGAAGTCCTCCCCGCGGTTGACGTCGATCCGTGCCTTGACCAGCGGACCGGCGATGGCCGCCTGGTCGAGAGCCTGCAGCTGGAAGCGCTGTCCGGGTCCGCGAGCCGGCTGGCCCACCAGGTAGAGGATCGGTGTCGAGTCGAGTCTCGCTTCCGCGAGGCCGGTGAGGGCGTAGGTGAATCCGGGTCCCGGAATCGTGGTCAGCACGCCGACGCGCCCCGACCCCCGGCTGTAGCCGGCCGCCATGAACGCCGCCCCCAGCTCGTGCGTCGCCACGACGGTATGGAGCGAGGCGTTCCGGAGGGCCTCGAACAGCGGGACGTTCTGGGTGCCCGGCAGCCCGAAGACATGGGTCACCCCCTGGCGCTCCAGCGCGCGGCAGAGCAGCTCGGCGCCGGTCATCGACGGCGGATCAATCGGCGAACCGCGGCCCGAGCCAATCGGCGCGCGCGGCGCGCGACTCCGCCCACGCGCTCGGCGATCACCAGCTTCGTGGCTTCCCGCCGCTCGATCACAAAATTGGTGTGCAGGTCGCCCCCGAGCTGGCTCTTGAAGTGGGTGACGGGATTGAGCGCCGCGTCCGTGAGGTCGTTTCCCTGGTAGCCGAGCGCCGCGAGTGTCTCGCAGGACTTCCAGCGCAGAAAGGCGCTCGCGCCGAGGTTCAGGTAGTCGGCGTGGGCGCCGGCGGTGACGGTATGGGCGATGGGATGGCGGCCGAGAAGCGTGATTTGGGAGGCGATGGAGAGACCGTCGGGAAGTCGGGCGTGGAGAAGTCGACACAACCCGGCCGCTTTGAGGCGGCGGAAATATCGCTCGAAGGCCGGCTGCGGCAAATACAGGGGCGCCCCTTTTCGCTCGTGCAGCTGCAGATGCACCGCGAAGAAACTGGCGAAGTCGTCGTCGTCGGTATAGGCGATCCCCTGCCGCGCGCAGCGGTCGATGAGTCGCCGGAGATTCTGCTCCACCCGCTCCCGCTGGGCCACGAGATCCACGATCGGGACGACGTAGCTGTACGTCGGAGCCGCACGCCACCCGCGGGCCTGGAATGCGCGGACGTCGGTCAACGAGCCGCGCGCGCGCAACCGAAGCCGCGCGTAGCCGAGACCGTCGAGCGCTTCGGCGAGCGCGCCGAGAATCTCGAGCTGGCGGGCGGTCCGCTGCGAGGGATACTTGGTCTCGTAGCCGCGGAGCACCGGCCCGCAATAGTAGAGCAGCAGTCGGGTGGAGACCACCTTGCCCCACGCGCCGGACTCCTCGTACAGGGGCACACCTCCCACCAGCTCGTCGCCCCGAAACGCCGCGATGATGCGAAAGTTCCCGCCGGTGGCTTCGCACAGCGTGGCCAGGTACTCGGGCGTGGCATAAATGCTCCCCTCGGGCGACTTGGCGGCCAGATCGTTCCAGGCGGGATAATCGGCTTCGGCGAGTTGGCGGACGGCGACGGCACGCTTCATCCCCGCACCCGTCTTCCAACCGCGGCGCCCATTCGGGAAACAAGATCCATGACGCCGGGGAGTGGATCGGTCAGCTGGAAAACCGGCTGGCGAGCCCCGATCCATGAGCGATACAGGTCCAGCAGCCCGGGTCGCGAGCCCGGCGGCATCGCCCGTCGGGCCGCGGAATCGTAGGAGGGATAGACACACCGCTTGCCGACGCGATAGTGGGTGACGTCGGGGACCGGTTGCTCGAGCGCGTCGAGCCACGCGAGCCGCAGCACGTTCACGCCGCACCACGCGGCATATTCGACGTACCACCAGGCACGCGCATTCACCTCCAGCAGCTTGAACCGGCCGTCGCGCTCGTCCCACTTGAACTCGGCGCTGAAGACGCCGCGATATTCCAGGTGCTCCAGCAACCGCGAGAGGTCATCGACGGCCGGCCGCGCATCGGCGATCGGAAGGCTCACCATCGCCGAGCTGTTCCCGAAGTCCGGCGGGAACATCCGAAGCCGCCGTCGGGGAAACCACGCTCGCACGACACCGGTCCGATCACGAAATCCGTCGATGAAGACATGGGCCGTCGCCGGCCCCGGAATGTATTCTTGCAGCACCAAGTCGAGCCCCGCGGCCCGCGCTTCGTGCCAGCGAGACTCGGCTTCGCCGCGGTCGCGGACGTGAAACGCCTTGACGCCGAATCGCCGGAAGAACGCTTGCGACTCGACCGGCTTGAGAAAGATGACCTGGCCGCGACGCGACTCAAGGTCCGTGAGATCGGCCTGCGACGTGAGCCGCCGGGTGAAGGGGTGCGGGACCTCGGCGCGATCGAGCAGGTCGGCGAAGCGCGCCTTGTCGACCAGGCGGTCGAACACCTCGCGCGTTGGTGTGCTGCTGGGGAAGCGCCGGCGCAGCTGCAGATCCAGACCGGCGACCCACAACGCCGTCTGATCGCTGCACGGAATGAGGACGGCACGCTCGAACGGTAACGCCTCGAGGAGCGCGGGGTCGGGCGATCCACCCCGTCCGTCCCAGGGCGCGAGTGCCAGGGCCCGATACCATCGCGAGCGGCGCGCATGGTCCCCCGGCGGGCAGGCGGCGTAGGCGTCCACGCCTGCTCGCCCGAGGGCGCGCACCGCCCCCAGCACCGTGATACCGCCGCCAATGACCAGGGCCGGCGTACCTTGCCCCGTGACGACTGCCCCGTTGCCCATAATCGAGTTCCAAGGTCCGCCCTGCGGCGAACGCGGAGGTAGCCAACTTGCCAGCTGGACGGACTCCCAAACTGTTGCGCGAATGCAACATACGGCGCCGCTGGCGTTGCCCAACGCCGGCAAAGAGGTTGATCTTGTCGGAGACGGCTTCGGCTCCCGAGCCTCTTGTGCGCAACGCTCTATCCGACGCGGACTTCTGGAGCCAAACTGGGGCGCATGGGGCACAGTTTGTGCCGTTGCCCCGAGCAGCGCCGATCCATCATCCATCGACCGAGAAACGTGCTTGCGCCTTCCACCTCGCGCCGTCGCACCATGAGCTGGTCGCCTTCAGGCGCGTCGATGCCGGTCGCCGCTGAGCGAGGCACGACCACCATCGGGAAGCGATACCGCGTGGTGTGCCCGACGTACTGGTACCCCGAGCATTCGAAAGACACGCACGCCACCTACGTGCACGACATCAACCGCCATTTGGTGCGCCGAGGTCACGCCGTGTGCGTGGTGACCCCGGGCCGCCCGGGACTGGTGGAGCGCGAGGAGTTCGATGGCGTCGAGGTCGTGCGATTCCCACTCCGAGTGCCCGATGATCTCACCTACGGGCGCGTCGCGCAGACCCGCGTCGGACTCAAGGGCAAGTTGACCCGCCTCGCGATCATGGGGAAGTATCTTCGGCTGCAGTATCGAGCGACGTTGGTGGAGGCACGCCGCCAGCACGCCGACGTCGTGCATGCCCATTGGGCAATTCCGACCGGGCCGGCCGCCGTCGCCGCGGGGCGCCGGCTCGGAATCCCCTCGGTGATCACGATGCATGGTGGTGACGTGTACGTGAATCCGGAACAGGGATACGACTTCCCCACCCGGTGGTACGTGCGGCCGATCCTGCGGTGGACGCTGGAGCACGCCGGGGCGCTGACCGCGATCACGGACGACTGCCGCCAGCACGCGCTGCGCGCCGGAGCGCCGGACGACCACATCCGAATCGTTCTCAACGGCGCGGACCTCCGCCGGTTCAGCCCGTTGCCGCAAGGGGCTCCCGCCGACGATCTGCACTACGGCGAGCGGATGATCTTCGCCTGCCGCCAGCTCTTCCCCAGGAAGGGCATCCGCTTTCTGATCGAGGCCGCCGCGCAATTGCGCTCCACCTTCCCCGACCTCCAGCTGGTGCTCGCCGGCGACGGCTTCGAGCGCCCCGAATTGGAGCGTCTGGCACAGGAGCGCGGAATCGCCGGCCAGACCACGTTCCTCGGCTGGGTGGCCAACTCCGACTTGCCCAAGTATTACCGCGCCGCGGCGGTGTCGGTGATTCCATCGCTCGAGGAGGGATTCGGTATCCCCGCCGCCGAGGCGATGGGCTGCGAGGTGGCCGTCGTGGCGAGCGATGCCGGCGGTTTGCCGGAAGTCGTCGAAGACGGCGTCACCGGTCGGGTCGTGCCGCGCGGGGACGCGGGGGCACTCGGTCGGGCCATCGGCGAGCTGCTGGCCGACCCGGGGCTTCGGCGCCGCATGGGCAAGGCGGGGCGCGAGCGCGCCCTGCGCCTCTTCGATTGGGACCGGTCGGCCGAGGAGTTCGAGACCCTCTACGGCCAGATCGGCGCGAGGAGCCACACGTGAGCAAGCGGCTCTTCGTCTTCCGCTGGGACGTGGATCACCGCGTGTGCATCACGGACGGGATACCCCGGATTCGCACGGTGTGCCGCGAGCTGGGAACGGCGCACACGTTCTTCGTAAATCTGGGCCGCTCCACCAATCTGCGCGCGTGGCTGGGCAAGGGGCTCGAGCGCTCCCGTGCCAAGTTGGGCGACATGGAGGCCATTCACCTCATCCAGAAAACGGGATGGCCGCGCTTCGTCCTCGAGACGATCCTGAGCCGGCCGGTCGGCCTCTCGTTCATCCCGGAGCTGCAGGCCCTGCAGGCGGACGGACACGAGCTGGGGCTCCACGGCGGGATGGATCACGTCGTGTGGAGCCGCCAGTTCTCGGAGCTGCCGGCGGAGGTGATCGAAGCCGACGTGCGCGAATCCTACGACCATTTCGTGAAGGCCTTCGGCACGCCGGCGGGTTTCTCCGCCCCGGGCTTTCGCTCGGACGATCGGTTGATGCTGCTGCTCGACCGCTTGGGGTTCCGCTACAACGGCGACGCGATCGGTGGCGAGCCGCATCCGACGATGGTCGGAGGCCGCGAGCTGTCGCACTGGACCATACCCGTGACGCTCGCCGGTCCGCGGACCATTCCGTTTCTCGAATACCATCGCGCGATCGGAACCGCCGAGCCGAAGGTGCTCGATCTGCTCGATCGGCACCTGGCCGAGCGGGACGTGGCGGTGCTCTACGGCCATCCGTGTTTCGAGGGTGTGGAAGATCGCATGCTGCGGAAGGTCCTGCGCTTGGTGCTCGATCGCGGCTTCACCGTGGTGACCCTCGGCGCCCTCGCCGAGCACATCCGGGCCGAAGGGGTGATGCCCCGCGCCGCGGGCCCGGCATGATCCGGGTCCTCAGCGTTTTTGGTACCCGGCCGGAAGCGATCAAGATGGCCCCCGTTGTCCGGGCCCTCGCCGCCCGCCCCCAAGACTTCGAGAGTTTCGTCTGCGTATCCGCCCAGCACCGCGAGATGTTGGATCAGGTGCTCCGGGTGTTCGGCATCGAGGCCGACCACGACTTGGACCTCATGACTCCGGGCCAGTCGCCTGGCGATGTGGTGGGCCGCGTGCTGGCGCGCCTTCCTCCGTTGCTCCGCGAGCTCAAGCCCGACGTGCTCCTGGTCCAGGGCGATACGATGACGGCCTTCGCCGCCGCGCTCGCCGCCTACCTGGAAAAAACCCCATCGGGGCACGTGGAAGCCGGCCTTCGCACCGGGGACCGCTACCAACCCTTTCCGGAAGAGATGAACCGGACCCTGATCAGCCGGCTCGCGTCCATTCACTTCGCGCCCACCGCTCAGGCCCGGGACCATCTCCTCGGCGAAGGCACCCCGGCAGCGACGGTGCACGTGACCGGCAATACGGTCATCGACGCGCTGCTGCAGACCGTCCGTCCCGACTATCGGTTCCGCCACCCCGTGCTCGCCGGTCTCGATCCGGCCCGGCGTCTCGTCCTGATCACGACCCATCGGCGCGAGAGCTTCGGCGCACCGCTCCGCGCGACGTGCGAGGCGATCCGGCAGCTGGCGTGCCTCTTCCCCGATCTCGAGTTCGTGTTGCCCGTGCATCCGAATCCTCAGGTGAAGGGGCCGGTCGAGGCGGCGCTCGGCGATCTGCCGGTGATGCATCTGATCGAGCCGGTGGACTACCTCGAGTTCGTCCACCTGATGAACCGCGCCACGATCATTCTGACCGACAGCGGCGGCATCCAAGAAGAAGCGCCGTCCCTCGGCAAGCCGGTGCTGGTGCTGCGCGAAGTGACCGAGCGGCCGGAGGGTGTCGCGGCCGGCACAGCCGTCGTGGTCGGCACGGATCCGCGTCGGATCGTGGGGACCGCCTCCGAGCTGCTCTCCGATCGCGCCGCGTACGAGCGCATGGCGCATCAGAAGAACCCTTACGGGGACGGTCAGGCAAGCGAGCGAATCGCAACCGCGCTCTTGGCGGCGTTCGGGTGAAGCTCCTCGTCACGGGGGGAACCGGCTTCATCGGCTCCCATCTGGCGGAAGACGCCCGCCGCCGCGGCGGGGACGTCGTCGTGCTCGGGCTCACCGACCGCCCCGAGGAACAGGACAATGCGCGGCTGTTGGAAAGCCTCGGTGTGCAGGTACTACCCGGCAGCGTGACCGACGCCGCGCTGTGCGCCCGCGCGATGGAGGGAGTCACGCACGTCTACCATCTCGCGGTCGCGATGCGCGAGGCGGGGATGACCGACGAGTACTTCGAGGAGATCAATCTCGGCGGCACGCGCCGCCTGCTGGAGCTGGCGGGTGAGAGAGGTCTGCAACGGTTCGTGTACTGCAGCACGATCGGGATCTTCGGCCACCGGGCACCGGGGATCACCAACGAGGACTCTCCGCTGCGGCCGGGAAATGTCTACGAACGGACGAAGGTGGCGGCCGAGGCCCTGGCTCAAGACTTTCGAACCCGCGCCGGTCTTCCGGTGGTTATCCTAAGACCAGCGGATGTCTACGGGCCCCGAGACCAGCGGTTGCTCAAGCTCTTCCGGGGAGTGGCGGCGGGACGGTTCCCTCTCTTCGGCGATGGTAGGGGCAGGCGCCACATGGTCTTTGTCGATGACGTCGTGGCGGCGTTCCGGCTCGCGTCCGAGCGAGACCAGGCCCTGGGCCAAGCCCTCATCATCGCGGGGCCCGAGTCCTGCACGCTCCGAGAGTTGATCGATGCGGTCGCACGGGCGACCGGTCAGCGCCGGTTTGGGTGGCGGCTTCCGCTGGCCCCGATGCTCGCGGTGGCGGCGATGGTCGAAGATGGATGCACGGCACTCAACATGACGCCGCCGATCTACCGTCGCCGGATGGACTTCTTCCATAGCGACTCGGCGTTCGACACCACGCGCGCCCGCAAGGTGCTCGGGTGGGAGCCGAAGGTTCACTTGAACGAGGGGGTCGGCCGAACCCTCGACGCATACCGGAAGGCAGGGCTGATTTAATGTGCGGCATTGCTGGCAAGGTCGGATCCGCACCGATCTCCGAGGCCGAAATCGTCCGCATGTGCGACGCGATCAGTCATCGCGGGCCGGACGATTCGGGCTTCTTCGTCGAAGAGGGCGTGGGCCTCGGCATGCGCCGGCTCAGCATCATCGACTTGGCCGGCGGCCACCAGCCGATGTTCAACGAGGATGGCTCGGTCGTCCTCGTCTTCAACGGCGAGATCTACAACTTCCACGAGCTCCGCGACGGTCTGCTCGCCCGCGGGCATGTCTTGAGCACCCGCTCCGACACCGAAGTCTTGGTCCACCTGTACGAGGAAGAGGGCGAGCGGTTCCTGTCCCGCCTCCGCGGCATGTTTGCGTTCGCGTTGTGGGACCGCACCCGCCGCCGCCTGCTGCTCGCCCGCGACCACTTCGGACAGAAGCCGCTCTTCTACACCGAGATAGGCGGGCGCCTCGCGTTCGCTTCCGAAATCAAGGCGCTGCTCGCCGATGACTCGTCGCTTCGGACCCTCAACCCCTACGCCCTCGACCAGTACCTCGCGCTCCG
>DATHMJ010000206.1:0-2085 GCA_035487215.1 Gemmatimonadales bacterium | reverse complement strand
ACGTGGATCCAAGCGGCCGAGATCTTGGGGCGCAGCCCGCGGAGCATTCGGCGGCTGCGGTGGCTCCTCCAGCCGTGGGTAGGAAGGCCATCAAGACTACTGCCGCCACCCTGGCCACGCGCCGTCAGCGTCGACTGGAGCGAAAGCGGGACTATAACCGCTCCCCAGCAGGGCGGGCGGCGTACGCGAGGTACAACCGAAGTCAAAAGGGTCGGGCACGGAGCGCGCGGTACGACCGTACGGCCGGAGGTCGCGCGCGGTACCAGAAGTACGGGCGCAGCGAGAGAGGGCACGCCCGGGCGGCGCCGTACGATGCCTCGGGGCTCGGATGGGCCAGGAGAGTAGTTTTTGATGCCACCACCAGGCGGGTGACCCGGCTAGGCGCCCCCAGGATCGCGCGGACACCGCCGGTAGGGTGAGGCGGCCGATCCCCTCCCGAACCGTCCGGGCGTAGGTGTCCACGTCGCTACCCTGGAGCACCTCGCTTTGACGGCGCACCACATCGCCAGCAGCTTCGAGTTGGCCACCCACATCATCAAAACGATCGCTTACTGGACATCAAGCGCTGCCCACCCCGCCAAACGAACGCCGGGGTGTGAGAGGCGAGTCGCGCTAGAATCGGCCGCGAATGGAAACCATTCTGGTGGTCGACGACGAGCCACTGGTGCGCTCCATGGCCCGAGACATCCTCCTGGGCGCCGGGTATCGCGTGCTTGAAGCGGCGGACGGAGAGCAGGCGCTGCGCGTCGCTGCGGAACACCCGGGGGCCATCCAGGTGCTGCTCACCGATGTCGTCCTGCCCGGGATCAACGGGAAGGACCTCGCGGCCCGGATGGCCGCCTTGCGTCCGGAGACCAAGATGCTCTTCATGTCCGGCCGCGCGGCCGAGGTGGTCAGCGAGACCGGGGTCCTCATCCCGGTCGATGCCTTTCTGGCGAAGCCCTTCACGGTTGACCGGCTGCTCAGCAAGGTGCGCGAGCGGATCGAGGACCGCTCGCCCTTTTCCCGCCCGTCCGCAGGTGCCTGATCTAGCCTGGCCGGGCTGGGCACGCTGTGGAGGCGCTACCGCCGCAGCGAGGCCCCGGGTCGTCTATACGCAGACGGGCGTCAGGGGTAGCCTCGGCGCGACGTCCTCTCGAAGGAGCGCGGCGCCGCCGCGCCTCAGGCATCCTCGTCGGCGGCCGGGCCAGCCGCGGCCTTGAAAAACCGCATCGGCGGCGGGCTGTTCCGCGCGACTTCCAAGTTCTCCTGGCAGCGCACGCAGGTGGTGGCCTCGGGAATCGCGTGGAGCCGCCTGGGGGCGATCTCCTCGCCGCAGACCGCGCAGGTGCCGTAGGAGCCATCGTCGAGCCGCGCTAGCGCCTCGACGATCCGGTCCACGCGATCTGTGAGCCGCACTCGCGAGTCTAGGTTCCGCTCGCGGCTCTCGGTGCGCTCGATGCGGTCGAACGAGTCGCCCGCCATGCCCTCCTCGGTCGTCGCCTCCGTGACGCCCGCGGAATTGAGGGGCCAGCCCTGGTCGTGCAGGCGCGCCTTCGTGGCCCGAAGCTCCTGCTCCAGCCGCCGACGGAACTCGTTCGTCGCCATGGCGTGCGGACCGGTGCATCGGATGTGCCACGCGCGGCGCGCGGACATGGCGCGCGGCGAAGGCGCGTTGACCCTGGGACGCGCCCCGGATCGCGACGCTCTTACCGCGTCGTCGCGACCGATGTTGGACGGTCTGGCCGATTCCGTATCGGAGCGCTGACAAGGGCCAAGGCCCTCCGAGCGGGTCGGGGCAGGAACGGTCGGACAGCTGGCGAGAGCTTAGGCTGGCCACTCCGAAGGCGTCAAGGGCGGGAGCGCTCGACCCACGAGGCCAGCTTCCAGGCGACCTTCAGCATCGTACGGAATCGACCCGTCCATCATCCGGCGCGGCTGGGGCACGATCCGGATGTAGGGGTTTGTCGAGGATGTTCGAGAGAACCTTGCGACTCTCACGCAGGATCTTGTCGTAACCTTGCGGGGTAAAGAAATCGAACCCTCCGGGCTGATTGCGTCCATGAAAGCGTCACCCCGACCGGTCAGGATCACCACGCGGTTGCC
>DATHMJ010000205.1:0-2935 GCA_035487215.1 Gemmatimonadales bacterium | reverse complement strand
TGGCGTTCCAGAGCGAGGCCCTCATTCACGTAATCGAGCCGTTGCGGCTTCAGCTGCTCCTTCGTGGTGTTGCCGAACAACCGTTGCCAAAAGCTCATCGAACCGCCGGCGTTCGCCGATGGAAGTCCTTTGCGCGTTGGGAATTACGCAGGTCGGCCAATAATAGTCCCGCGCTGGATGGCCCGCAACGAGAGTTGCCGCTCGTCGCGCCCCGGCGTAGGTTCACCGGTCCGTCCTTCGCGCCCATCAGGGCGCTCGGTTTTCCGGAGGTGCTCATGCGCCGCACGACGACTCCCGCGCCCCGCGGCGTGCTCGAGGTCGATTGGCCCTTTTTCGGCGAGCTCTGCCGCGCGCTCGCCCTGCGCGTGGCGCGCGAATATCAACCGGAAGTCGTGCTCGGCGTCGCCAAGGCGGGCGTGATCCCCGGGGTCGTGGTCGCGTCCATTCTGCAGTGTGACTTCGCCTCGATGGTGGTGACGCGGAAGGAGACCGACGCCGATCCGGTGCTGGTTGTCGGGCCGCCCGCGAGTGTGCGGGGGCGCCGGGTGCTCGTCGTCGACGAAACGTGCGACACCGGCAACACCATCAAGCTCGCGCTCAGCGAGGTGCGCGCGCTCCGTCCGGGCGAGGTCCGCACCGCGGTGTCCTTCAAGACCGGCGACTATGCGCCGGACTTCTTCGCCTTCGCCACGGAGAAGCTGATCATCCTGCCCTGGGACCGCGAGATCATCCAGGGCGGCGAGCTGGTCATGCGGCCGGATTACGCGGCCTGGTTGGGCAGCTAGTCCAGCGCGGCCGCCATCGCGGCGGCCGATTCCCACCGTTCAGTCGGATTCTTCTTGAGCGCCCGATCCACCGCCTCGGCGAGCGCCGGCGGCGTGTCCTCTCTGAACGTCCGCACGTCGGGCGGCGCCTCGTTCAGGTGCATCTGGAGCACCACCACTTCATTGGGATGACGGAACGGGGGTCGGCCCGCCAGGCTCTCGAACAGCACGCAACCCACCGAGTAGAGATCGCTCCTCGGGTCGATGCTCGTCTGCGCCTGTACCTGCTCCGGACTCATGTAGCTCGACGTGCCGACCGCGATGCCGGAACGGGTGAGCTGGTTGGTGCCCGCCGCCTCGATCGCCCGGGCGATCCCGAAGTCGAGCAGCACCGCGCCGTTGGCCGAGAGCACGATGTTCTCGGGCTTGACGTCGCGGTGGATAATGCCGACCTGATGGGCCGCAGCCAGGGCACCCAGGAGATCCCGCGACATCCGCACGGCGTCGGAGATCGGCATGCGCCGCACCCGATCCAAGTGGCCGCGCAGCGTGGGTCCCTCGATGAACGGCATGACGTAGTACACCAGCCACTCGGCTTCGCCCGAGTCGAGAACCCGGGCCACGAGCGGGTGGTCGATCTTCGAGGCGAGCCGAATCTCCCGCAGGAATCGGTCCGCGGTGACGCTCACCTGCAGCTCGGGATGCAAGACCTTGAGCGCCACGGTCTCCCCCTTGGGATCCTCGGCCAGGAACACCCGAGCCGCCCCGCCGCGACCGATCTCCCGGTGCACGGTGTAGCGGCCGGCGAGGGCGTTTTGGACCAGTGGCAACAGGTCGCGTCTGATGGACGGGCCGGGACGGAGAAGCCATAGCTATAAAGGCTTTGCGCCTCGGCTGCAACCATCCAGGGGGCGGGTCGGTCTAAACGGCGTTGCCGGCCGGCCGAGAGGGCCGGTCCGCTCCCTGCCGGACCCACCAAGGAGTGAACGATGACCGCTCTCCGGTTTCTTCCGCTCGCGGCCCTCTGGGCCGCGCCCCTCGCCGCCCAGGCCGCGGGCCGGCATTCGCTTCAGGGGTCGGAGGTAGCCGTGTACGACCTCATTGGGACGGTGCAGATCGATGCCGGCGGCGGCGATGCCGTGGTCGTCCAGGTGACGCCTGACGGCGCTGATGCGGCCCAGCTCAAGGTCGCCGAAGGCAATCTGGGCGGCCGGCCCACCCTCCGCGTCGTCTACCCGGGGGATCGCTTTCAATATCCGAAGATGGACCGCGGATCCACCGAGGTCCGAGTGCGGGATGACGGGACGTTCGGAGATCACGGCCACCATCACCACGACGACGATGACGATATCGACTCGGACGGCCGGCGCGTGCGTATCTCGTCGAGCGGCGGCGGGCTATCGGCCTGGGCCGATCTCAAGCTGTCGGTTCCGGCCGGCCACGTGGTGATCCTGCACCTCGCGGTGGGTCAAGTGACGGCAACCAACGTGGACGGCCAGTTGCGCCTTTCCACGGTGTCCGCGCCGATCACGGTCACCGGGACGAAGGGCTCGCTGATGGCGCGCGTCGGCGCGGGGGATGTGCGAGTGTCCGGCATGGAGGGAGACATCGAGGCCGAGACCGGGTCCGGCAACGTCGAGCTGACGCGGGCGCGGGGCCACGCGGTGACCATCGAGACCGGATCCGGCACCGTCACGGCGTCGACCGTCGAGGCGGAGCACCTGAGCGTGGAAACCGGCTCCGGCGACGTGAAGATCTCGGGCGCCAAGGCGCCCCGCGTCGGGCTCGAGACCGGGAGCGGCACCGTGACGGTCGAGCTGACGGGTCAGCTGGACCGGCTCGACATCGAAACCGGGTCGGGCGACGTCGCGATCACGGCGCCCGCGAACCTTGGCGCCGAGTTGGCCATGGATACGGGAAGCGGGGACATCTCCACCGATTTCCCGCTGACCGTCACCCGGACCGCGCGCGATCATCTGCGCGGCACGGTCGGGGACGGGAAGGGGCGTATCACGGTCGAGACCGGGTCGGGCGGGGTGCGGCTGCTCAAAGCCCGCTCTAGCTGAACCCGAGCTACTTCGCTCGGCTGATGGGACTGCAGCAATAGCCGCTGGTACAGGTACTCCACGCCAGGGCGCCCGGCGACAGCGGCCGGGACCCGATGAAGGCAG
>DATHMJ010000204.1:0-3474 GCA_035487215.1 Gemmatimonadales bacterium | reverse complement strand
AACCGGAGTCCGACGGCGGTACCAGACGGGCCTAGAATCCGGGTCGTGAACCGCTGGAGGCGCGAGTATCTTTGGCCGTTGGTGCTGGTGGTGCTCGGCGTTTACTTCCTGCTCAACAACCTCGGCTTGCTCGGATGGCTCCGGCCCGAGATCGCCTGGCCGGTGCTCCTGATCCTGTTCGGCGGCTGGCTCATCATCCGGCGCGCCAGGACGTGAGCTTTCCGGCGATGCGGGCCGGGTATCGCAGCTTCTTCTGGCCCGGCGTCTTGATCACCGTCGGGATCATTGCCCTCCTCGTCAGCTCGGGCGTGATCTCCGCCGACCGCCTCTACCTGCTCCTGAACCTGTGGCCGGTGATTTTGATCGTTATCGGCCTGGAGCTGCTCGGCCGCCGTGCCTTTCAGGGCGCGGCCGGCGAGGTGGCCGCGGTGCTCATCGTCGCGGTGGCCGTCGCCGGAGCCATCGCATACGTTGCCATAGCGCCCAGCGTCCCGGGCGGAACCAACACTCTTGATTCCGCGGTCGCCACCGGCAGCGTCGAGCGCGCGTCCGTCGAGGTCGATGTCGGAGCGGCAAACCTTACTGTGGAAGGCAGCTCCGACCTCGGAGGCGATCTCTACCGCGCCCACATCGAGTACACGGGCGCCCGACCGGATGTGGCCTTCGACCGCTCGACCGGAAGCCTGCGCATCTCGCAGTCGAACGAGAACGTACCCTTCTTCCAGAATCGCAACTTCGTTCTCACCTTGAAGCTGAGTCCAGGCGTTCCCTGGACGATCACCAACAACACCGGGGCTCTCGCTGCGACCTTCAGGCTTGCGAATGTGCACCTCCATTCGATGGAGTTCAACACTGGGGCCGGCCGCGACGACATCACGCTCGGGACGCCGTCGGGCATCGTTCCCATCACCGTCAACGGAGCGGCGTTGACCGTCAGCATTCACCGGCCCGGAGGCACGGCGACCTCTGTCGCGGTGTCGGGAGCGGCCGTCAACCTGGACGCTGACGGAAGGCAGACGCACGCAATCGGCAGTGCGAACTGGGAATCGCCCAACTTCTCCGGCGCGACCGATGGCTATCGCTTTGAGATCAACGGCGCCGCGTGCAACGTGACCGTCGACGCGACGGGCGCCAACGCCTAGACCGCCCCGGTCCAACCAATTCGCCGATCGAGCGCGGCCATTCGGGCCGTGTGGGCGGCCGCCGTCGCCTCGCTGATCGCCGCTCGCAATCCAATGGACGCCACCTGGAGCATCGTCTCGACCTCGTCATCCAGAACACGCCCTGCGCGGAGGACCGGCGCCAGGGCGGCCGCCCGCTCAGCGCCGGACAGAACCTCGGACTGGCCGATTCCGAGCGCCGCCAGCTCGCCCGCCTCGCGCTCGAGACGCCGCGCGAGAGCAATGTGCTCCTCGCCCCCCAGCTCTCGGCATCGCGCGGCGCCGGCACGCGCCCCGGCGGCGGCCAGGCGTGCTTCGAGCAGCCGGCCTGCGGCGGCCTCGTTGGCGACACTCGCCGGGCACAAGCCAACCAGCTGTTGCGCACCAAGCGGTACGCCGCGCCTTTCGAGCTCAGCGATAACCGCCGCCGGAGGAGTCTCATCGATCCGAAACAGATTCATCGAGAGCTGGACGCGCCTGCCCGGCAGCTCGAAAACGAGAGCCTGGACGCCCCGCATACCGGACCTTGCTTCGCGCAGAGATCGCGCGAGCGCCCGGGCGGCAGCGACATCGGTTTCCGGCAACAGCACGTTGAAGGCAACAAGGGGGAGCCTGGCACCAACGCTGACGGCGCCCGCGACCGGATGGTGCTCTGGCCCGCCAAGGTCCGGCTCCGCCCGGCCCGCCCGTATGTCCGCCAGGGTGCGTCCCTCTCCATAGAGGTATACGGGGACTCGAAGCTCGGCCCAGATACGTTCGGCGATCTCGCGGGCCACCTTCCGGCTGCTGTCGAGTGAGGTGTGGCCGAGTGGCACGATCGGCACCACATCGGCGCCGCCCACACGCGGATGGACGCCTTCATGGCGGCGGACGTCGATGCGCTCGACCGCGGCGCCCACCGCGGCGATGAGGCCCTCGACGAGCCTGGCCCTCTGGCCGGCGACAGACACGACGACGCGGTTGTGGTCCGGATCGGGGTCGACATCCAGCACGTGCGCCCTCGCCGCGCCGCGCGCGATGGCCTCGATGACATCGGGACGCCTCCCCTCCGAGAAGTTGGGCACCGATTCGAAAAGGTCTTCGCGCTGCACCGCCCTGTTAGGTTAAGTGGCCGTGCCCGGCCCGGTCGCGCTCGTCTACGGCGACGAGCTGATGAAGCATCGCCTCTCGGATCAACATCCGCTGCAGCCGATCCGCGTCAAGCTGGCGGTCGACCTGATCAAGTCAACCGGCCTGATCGAGCACAGCCACCTCGTACCTCCGAGGCGGGCCACCGTCGACGAGCTCGAGCTTGTCCACTCACCCGAATACGTGGACCTGGTGCGCAAGCTCAGCGATCCGGCAAAGCGCTCGCGTGTGTCTCTCGACCGCATCGAGGCCGCGGGATTCGCGTCGGGCGACAATCCCATCGGGGACGAGCTACATGAGGGGACCTCGCTGGTGGTGGGCGCGAGCCTGGTCGCGGCCGAGGCCATCGAGAGCGGCGCCGCGCTGCATGCCTTCAGCCCGTCAGGCGGCCTGCATCACGCGCATCGTGATCGCGCCTCCGGATTCTGCACCTACAACGATCCCGCGATCGCCTGCCAGTGGCTGAAGGACCGCGGCCATCGGGTCGCCTACATCGACGTCGACGTCCACCACGGCGACGGGGTGGAGGAGATATTCCAGACCGATCCGGACGTGCTCACGATCAGCCTTCACGAGAGCGGCCGCTACCTGTTTCCCGGCACCGGCTTCACCGATGACTGCGGGGTCGGACCTGGGCGGGGGAGCGCCGTCAACCTCCCGTTCATGCCGTTCACATGGGACGAACCGTGGCTCGAGGGTTTCGAGAGGGTCGTGCCCGCGCTGCTGCGCAGATTCAAGCCGACCGTGCTCGTGACCCAGGACGGCTGCGACACACACTACCTGGACCCGCTCGCCCACCTCGCCGCCACCACGCGGATCTGGCCGCGCGTCGGCCGGATCTTTCACGAGCTCGCGCACGAGCTTTGCGGGGGGCGTTGGCTCGCGTTGGGGGGCGGCGGCTACGCGATTTACGAGGTTGTCCCGCGCGCGTGGACCCTCTTGTTCGCTGAGATGGTGGAGCGGCCCGATCTCGCGGCCGGCGTCAACGACACTTCAGGAGTGATCCCGCAGGAA
Source organism: Gemmatimonadales bacterium (assembly GCA_035487215.1). GTDB lineage: Bacteria > Gemmatimonadota > Gemmatimonadetes > Gemmatimonadales > GWC2-71-9 > DASQPE01. Next base: position 172 of record DATHMJ010000204.1, on the reverse strand, counting down.
GACGCCCAGGAACGTGTCTGGGCCTCTCTCCGGAAGGACCTCCGCCGCCTGGGCGAGGTCCACGGGATGGACTTCTAGACCTCCGCTGCTAGGCCGAGTACGTCCTCAGGCAGCGCGTGCAGACTCGAGCTCGGACGGAGCGCCCGGCCACCGTCACGCGGCCCATCTGCAG
>DATHMJ010000203.1:0-2488 GCA_035487215.1 Gemmatimonadales bacterium | reverse complement strand
ACGAGCCGCGCGTCGGCGGTATGTCGTTGTCGGCTGCGCCCGAAAAAGAACGCGCCCGCATAGCGGGGATTATGGAGGACCCAGAGCACGCGCGAGTGCTCCAACCGGCCCCACAGCGTCTCGCCTTGGTGCGGTCCGTAGCGTGCACGACGTGGAAAGGGGACCTGCTGATCGCGGAACGCTTTCACCGTCGCCGTGGCCGAGCCGGTGCGCCGAAACGTCTGGAAGAAGGCGCGGATCGTCTCCTGGACCTGCCGATCCGGATCCAGACCGACACGACCAGCGGCGTCATACACAAAGCCGACGGGCAGGGGGACTTCGAGCTCGCCGCGGCGGGCCTTATTCACGAGGCCGCCGCGGAGCCGCGCCCGCAGCACATGCAACTCGGCCTCTGACATGGTCCCCTTCAAGCCGAGCAGCAACCGATCATTGAAATGCGCGGGATCGTAGAGGCCGTCCTCATCCAAGATGAGCGTTTCCGTCAGCGCACAGATTTCGAGGAGCCGATGCCAGTCCATCGAGTTGCGCGCCAAGCGTGAGACTTCCAAGCCCATCACCAGTCCTGCGCGACCCAGGCCCACGTCGCGGACCAGCTGCTGAAACCCTTCCCGGTCGGCGGCTGACGCGCCCGATTGGCCGAGGTCCCGGTCGATCACGACGACCTGCTCGATCGGCCAACCCAGCGCCACCGCGCGTTGGCGGAGCGCGTATTGGCGCTGCGTACTCTCGGTGTTTTCGACGACCTGTCGCAGGGTCGACTGCCGCACGTAGAGATAGGCTTGGCGGCGCAAATGCCGCGGAGTAATTTTCTGCGATCGCTCACCGGTTAGATCCATGCGGCCTCCTGATGTGAGAGCGCGATGTGGGCCCAGAGCTGCGCCAGCTCCGTGTGGACGAGGGACGGGACCTCGAGCGGCGGTCCGGTGCGGACTCCCGGATCGGAGGGACGTGGACACGCCGCCCACGCGCGAAGCCAGGCCGCCACCCCTTGGCGGCGCAGGATCGCCAACCCGAGGCTCGGCCCATCAGCGGGGCCACGCTGCCCCAGCGCGATCCGCCGCAACGCTTCGTAACTCGCCACCAGCCTGGCCGTCGGGGGCGCCTCCGAGCTGACGTCGGCGGGGTCGCTCAGCGGCGTTTTTTTTCCGCGCGTCGCAAGGCGCGCTCGAGACTCCGCGGGTGCACGGCGATCCCAAACCGATCGTGAATCCGGGGCAGCAGCGCCCGGACACTGAGCGCGGGGTCCTCCCTCCGCAGCGTCGCCACGAAGGTCATCACCGCGTCGTCGAGCTTGTGGGCGCCGTGCGGCCCGCGTTTCCGAGGCACCAGGCCGGCGATCCCGCGTTGCTTGAAGGCGGTCTGCGTCTGATAGAACGTCGGGCGCGAGACCCCAAACGCGCCGGCCGTGCGCGCCACCGGCGCGCCCTCGACGTCGACTTGGCGAAGCATTTCGTACTTCACCTGGACGAGGTCCCGTGGATCGAAAAAGTCGTGCGAGGCGAACAGCGGGGCCTGGACGGCCTGGGGACGCGGATGGAGCGCGCCATGGGCGCGCAAGGCGTCGGCTTTGGCATCGCGTCGGGCGGGTCGGGCAGCCATAGTAATTATAATTATGCCGCCTCTCACGTCGGGTCGTCAAGCAACGCGACGGTGTATCCGTCCGCAGGCCCGTATTCGAGCGCTCTTTTGCATTCTCTCGAGGACATCGGTTGGGGTTATGCCCGCGCCAGCGGCGAATTTCTTCTAACACATGCGGCGTCATTTACTTAACACTCGCGGTCGGCGCCGCCGCCCGACGACGGGGCGTCCAGACCCGCCAGCAGATCGGCCAACCGACACAGGTCGTCGTAGCGGAAATGGGCTCGGTCCGCGCCAACCACCGCCGTCAGATCATCAGGAAGAACATCGGTCCACTGGAGCGGTAGCCGAGCGAGCTGTCCCACGTCATCGTAGAAGTAGACGCGGTCCTCGCCCCATGTCTGACGGCAATCGACTAACTGGAACGTCCGGCCACGGAGCGGATGGAAGGGATGGGTAACACGAAAGGTTTGTGCCTCACCGCTCGGTCGCGGTGCAATCGACAGCTCACGCCAACGCATTTTGCGAACGGGTGATCGGGACCCTGCGGCGAGAGTGTCTGGACTGGGTGATCCCGCTCAACGAGCGACACCTCCGACAGATCCTTACTGAATGGGTCGCGCATGACCATCGCGGGCGTCCTCATACCAGCTTGGGTCCGGGCTTCCCGGAGCCGCCACCGCGGTCACGCCGGCCGCGGCCGTTTGGGCATCACCTCCCCGATGGGCACCGCGTCGCGGCGACCCCGATTCTGGGCGGACTGCACCACGAATATCGATTGGTGGAGGCCGCTTGAGACCGAAAACCGAGCGCGCAAGATTATTGCGGACCACACGGGTCGGGGCGCCGCGGCTTGATCCGCCGCTCCTGGTAGAACGCCACCTGTTTTCGGAGGAAGAGGTTCTCGGCC
>DATHMJ010000202.1:0-2221 GCA_035487215.1 Gemmatimonadales bacterium | reverse complement strand
CCTGGAAGTACAACAGCTACGCCGAGGTGGACGGGTCGCCCGCGCTCATCGACGGGAAGATCGTCGTGGGGAACCACGGCAGCGTCGTGCAGGCGATCGACCCCGCGACCGGCAAATACGTGTGGCGCCGGATCTGGTGGGGCTCCGCGGTGGAGTCCACGCCGGTTGCGTACGGCGGACGGATCTATATCGGCGCGTCGGATCTACGCCGGATCACCTGCATGGAGCCGAAGGACGGCAGAGTGGTCTGGCGCACGGACGTGTATGGGTGGGCCTGGGCCCGTCCGTTGGTGACCGAGAAGATTGTATACATCGGGACGGGGGGCAGCGATCCCTACCAGATGCGCCACGTGGCGGCGATGACCGCGCTGGATCGGAAGACCGGGAAGATCGTGTGGCGCTGGCCGATGGCGAGGTTGCCGGGCGTGCTCACCTACGGCTTCGCGGCGGCGCCCGCGCTCGCCGGCAACACCGTCGTCATCGGGGGGATGGACGGGACGCTCTACGCCTTCCCGGCCGAATAGGAGACCTCACCACGGAGGACGCGGAGAGCACGGAGAGCACGGAGGCCTGACAGAGAACTGCGAACCCGGCGCTACGCCCCCGGACGAGTCCCAGCTGGTGGCAACGGAAGCCCGATGCGCTTGAGGATCGCCTGATAGCGCGGGTCGCCGTACAGCCGGCGAAGCTCGGTCGACCGGCTGAGGTAGGTGGTGAAGGGGGCGCGCTGGTCCACGGCGCGCTGGAGCAGGGCGATCGTCTGGTCCCGCTGGTCCAGCAGGGCGAACTGCCGTGCGACGATGACCAGCGGGACCTGGCCACTCGCGAGCTCCGCCTCCACCGCGCGGATGGCGGCGGGTCTCGCGGCGTGGCGCTCGAGGCCGTCCACCAACGCGAGCAACGGCCCCACCGAATCGCCCGCGATTTCCGATGCCCTCCGGAATTGTGTGCGCGCGTCATCGTATCGGCCGAGCTGCACCGACAGCATCCCTGCCATCCGGTACGCGGGCATGAATGCCTGGTTCATTTCGACTGCACGGCGATAGGCGGCGGCCGCGGAGTCGAGGCGGCCCACGGTCTCGTAATACTGTCCTTCGACCAGCCGCGGGAGCGGCGCCGCGGGGTCGAGCGTGAGGGCGGTGTCGATCTCGCTCCGCGCCTCCCGCAGTCTCTGCTGGTCTATCAGGAGCTCGCCCAGCCATTGGTGGGCGGTCGCCAGGTTGGGATCGAGCGCGATCGCGGTGCGGTACTCGCGCTCCGCCCCACGCCAATCCCAGTCATACGACTTGTACGTGTAGCCGAGCGCCAGGTGCGCGGTCGCGAGCGTGCTGTCGAGGGCCAGCGCCTTCAGGGCCGCTGAGCGACCCAGCGAAATGACGCTGCTGTCGAAGGTCCCCGCGTACTCGGGCAACAACAGGAGCGCGAGGGCCCGCCCCGCGTACCCCCGGGCATACCGGGGATCCCGCGCCACGGCCCGGGAGAAATAGGCCGCCGCGCTGTCCAGCTCCCGGTCGGTTGAGCGGCGGTTAAGGTAGTGGAGGCCGACGAGGTAGAGGTCGTGCGCCTCGGGGTCTCCGGTCTCTCCCGCAGGGGGTCCCGCCTGGGCGCCGCCTGCCAGCTCGACCTGGAGCGCCGCAGCGATCGCGTGGGAAATCTCGTCCTCCACGGCGAACACGTCGGTGGCGTCGCGATCGTACTTGCCGGACCAGCGCTGGAATCCTGTGCTCGCGTCCACCAGCTCAGCCGTGATGCGCACGCGATTCCCCTCCCGCTGGACCCTTCCCTCGAGCACGTGCGCCACCTTGAGCCGGCGAGCCACCTCGCTGGCGGGCAGGTTCTGTCCCTTGAACGCGAACGCGCTGCTGCGCGCGGGCACCCGCACGCCCGGCAGCTGGCCCACCGCGTTCAGGATCTCCTCGCTGATCCCGTCGCTGAAGTACTCGTTGGCGCTGTCGCGGCTCAGGTTGGTGAAGGGCAGCACCGCGACGGAGAGCGCGGGCTCCCGCGATGCCGCGCCGCCCGCGCTGGAGCGGTATCGCATGCCGGCATACGCCGCGGCCGCGAGCGCGATCAAGGCCACGGCGCTCGCCACCAACTTGAGCGCGGGCCCCCGCACAGTCGCCACCCCCAACGGAACCGACGGCGCCACCGCCGTGCCGCTCGGCGTGGTCGCGGCGTCGAGCACCGGGATCAATTGCTCGGCCGTCTGCGGGCGATCCGC
>DATHMJ010000201.1:0-2937 GCA_035487215.1 Gemmatimonadales bacterium | reverse complement strand
TCGCCTCGGTAGCATGAAGGGCAATGCCCGCGCGTTCATGCGGACCGGGCTCTTCGTCACCGGCGTCGGCGTGGCAGTGGCCATCGCGACAGCGTTCAGCGGCAACGTGGTCCATGCCATTCCCGGGTTCGGTATGCTGATGTTCGTGGGGCTCGGCATGTTCAGCTCGGGCGCGCTCCAATTGCCGGGGTGGGCGCGGCTGCGCGCGCGCCAGATGGAGGACATCGCCGCGCGCCACGCCCTGCCGGCGGGCTCGGCGCCCGAAGCTGGGGCCACATGAGCGCCGCGTAATTCCGATCACTGTCGCGAGGGACCCGCCGGTGGGCCTAGTGCGACGCCTCGTCAGGGCGCGCATCGCCGAGCTGCGGAAGTAGCCAACGCCGGGTCAGCGCAACCGCTTTTGGAACCAATGATCCGCGTACGGGTCCGTGTTGAACGCGGCCACCTCGCGGTAGCCGGCGCGGCGATAGAGCTGGATCGCCTCTTTCAGTGATCGATTCGTTTCCAGCCGAACGATCGTGAGACCGAGCGTACGGGCCTCGGTCTCGAGCGCCGCGAGCATGCGGCGGCCGAGGCCGAGTCCCCGCACGGTGTCGGCCACCCACATCCGTTTCAGCGACCCCGTGGCCCGACCGATCGACTTCACCGCGCCGCAGGCGACCGGCTCGCCGTCCACCGACGCCACGAGGAACGCGCCCCTGGGCGGGACGAGGTCGCGATCGTCGGCGGCGAGGCTGGCGGCCGGATCGAATCCCGACTCGAACCGGCGGTCCAGCTCCTCGAAGTACTGACGCACGCACCATCGAGCGACCCGGCTCGCCGGGTCGACCCGCTCGATGCGAAGGCCGACCAATTGGAGCAGGCGATGGACTTCTCCCATGGCAGCCACCAACCGCGCGCGCTGGGCCGACGGCAACGCCTCGAGCATGGCCGCGGCCGCGGCGTCCGAACGCCGATTCATTTCGCGGACTTCGCGCCGCCCAGCCGCGGTCAACCGCGCACTGCGGACGCGCTGATCCCCGGCCCCAGGGCCCAACCGCACGAGACCTTGTTTCTGGAGCGCCTGGACCAACCGGCTCACGTAGCCCGAGTCGAGCCCCAGGCGCTGACGCAGATCGCGGAGGTCCGCTCCGTCGGGGCCGATCTCGTACAGCACCCGCGACGCCCCGAGCGGCCGGTCGCGGCCAAGGAAGTGGTCGTCCAATGCGCCCGCGCGCTGGGTGACGAGGCGGTTGAAGCGGCGGACCTGGGCAACGTCGGCGGCGGGCATTATCTGACTTTAGTCAGAAATCCGCCGGCTGTCCAGCCGCCCGATGGGGCGGAGTGATATGGATCCCCTCTCCGACCTGTTGCGCGTCGTCCGTCTGGATGGCGCGTTCTTTTTCTCGGTCGAGGCGTCCAACCCCTGGACCGTCGATACCGTCGCCGCCCGCGAGCTGTCCCCCCGGATCATGCCGGCTGCGGAGCACCTGATCTCCTATCACATCCTCACGGAAGGTCACTGCTTCGCCGGCCTGATCGGGGAGGACCCGGTGGAGCTGGTCGCCGGCGACGTCATCGTCTTTCCCCAGGGCGACGCCCACGTGATGGCCAGCGGGCGGAGCGTCCAAGGCGGCCCCAACGTGCACAGCGCCATGTCGGCCCGATTCCGCGAGACGGTCGTCCTGGGCGAGCATGGCCGACGGGACGCGGCGTTCGTCTGCGGGTTCCTCGGCTGCGACCGGCGCCCGTTCAACCCGCTGCTCGGGGCGCTCCCCCGGCTGATGCACCTGCGGGGCGCGTCGAACGCATGGCTCAGCGGCTCCACCCGCCAACTGACTGAGGAGTCGAGACTCGGCCGCGCCGGCGCCGACGGCGTCCTCACCAAGCTGGCCGAGTTGATGTTCATCGAGGTGGTGCGTCGTTACCTGGAGGTTTTGCCAGCGGGGCAAACCGGGTGGCTCGCCGGACTCCGCGATGAGCTGGTCGGGCGGGTGTTGACGCTGCTGCACGCGAGCCCGACCCATCCGTGGACGCTGCCCGAGCTGGCGCGCGAAGTGTCCGCGTCCCGCTCCAACGTGGCCAAGCGATTCGCGCACCTCGTCGGCCAGCCCCCGATGCAGTACCTGGCCCAATGGCGGATGCAGGTCGCGGCCAACCTTCTGGCCCAGAGCGGCGCGAAAGTGGCGGCGATCGCCGCGGAGGTGGGCTACGAGTCCGAAGCCGCATTCAGTCGAGCCTTCAAGAAGGCGAGCGGGCTTGCGCCCGGCGCCTGGCGTGAAGCCCGCCGCCGCGCCTGACGGCGCATTACAATTCGTGACGTCTCCATGAGCGTCAGCCCAAGCTTCCGGATCTTCGTGCTCGAGCAGTTGGCGCGCACGTCGAAGCAGGTGAAGGATCGCGCGATGTTCGGCGGGATCGGGATCTACTGCGACGATCTCTTTTTCGCGCTCATCGCCGGGGACACCCTCTACTTCAAGGTGGACGACACCAACCGGCCCGACTTCGAGGCGCGCGGGATGGGCCCGTTCCGCCCCGCCGGGCCGGACGGCGAGGTGATGCAGTACTACGCCGTTCCGGAAGACCTGCTCGAAGATCCGGAGGCCCTGCGCCCGTGGGTGGACGGCGCCCTCGCCGTGGCCCGACGCAAGAAGGCCCGCGGGCGGGAACGGGCATGACGATCCGACCCGCAACGCCGTCCGATGCCGAGGCGATCGCCGCCATCTACAACTACTACGTGACGCAGACGATCGTGACCTTCGAGGAAGAGACCGTGGCGCCGTCAGAGATGCTGCGGAGGATGGAGGAGGTCCAGTTGGCCTCGCTGCCCTGGCTGGTTGGGGAGGTGGACGGCCGCGTAGCGGGATACGCGTACGCCGGCAAATGGAAGGGTCGCTCGGGTTACCGGTTCTCGGCGGAGGTCACCGTCTACCTCGACCCGGCCCACCTGGGCCGTGG
>DATHMJ010000200.1:0-3708 GCA_035487215.1 Gemmatimonadales bacterium | reverse complement strand
GCACGACGTCCCAGCGCGATGGTCGCCGGAGGGCGACGAGACCGACCGCGATCACCGCCAACCCCGGCAACGGCCACTCGAACAGGTACCGGCTCAGCCGCATCAGATACCCGGAGTCCAGCACGAGCCCGTGCAAGGGCGTGTGCGGCCGTCCCGTCGGATCCACGTGGAAGCCGAGCCCGTGCTCCGGTCCGTTGAGCGCCTCGTAACCGAACAGGAACGGGCGCCCCGTCGTGCTGGCGTTGGTCCAGAGCAGGATCGCGACGGGTACCGCTCCCGCCACGAGCTCTATCACGAGTGAACGCCAACGATCCGGGTCCTGACAGACGCGCCATCCCTGGAAGCCGATGACGACCGCCCCTACCAATGCGGCATCCAGCGGGCGCACCAGCGCCGCCAATCCCAGACCGATCCCGACGAACGCCGCGTTGCGCCGCCGGCGCCCAGGGTCGTCGGCTCGATCCCACTCGGCCAGACTCGCGAGCGCCAGCAACGCGAAGGCGAGCGTCGGGACATGGTTCATCTGGCTCGCGGCCATGATGAGCACCATGGGGCTCAGCGCGAACAGAAGGGTCACGAGCCGTGCGGTGAGCGCGTCGAACGCCGCGGCCAGGAAACGATGGAGCTGCCAAGTGGCGAAGCCCAGCAGCAGCGGATTGACCAGCCACGCCGCGCCGAAGGGCAGGCCGAGCGCGATCAGCGCGGGGGCGCCAACGGGATACTGAGAGAACCAGTGTCCGGCCCGGTCGAAGACCGGCGCGGTGTTGAAGAACTCTCGGTGAGCCTCGGGAGCGGCCCAGAGACGGCCGCTCAACAAGATGCGCGCGTGCCATTGCTGCGCCATCTCATCGGTGGTGAACGGCTGTCCGGCAAAACAGTAGCGGGCGAGGAACGCGGCCGCCGCGAAGGTGAAAACGCTCATGCCGAACGCGAACGCGCGCGGGGACGGCCGGAGGAGCAGTTCCCTCACCCGGGCGAGGGCCGTATCCACCCGCGTACCAAGGATGGCGGCCAGACCGATTGCGAGGGCGACGACGACGAGCCCTCGCAGCTCCCACTCCGCCACCGCGAGCCCCCACCAGGGGATCGCTTGCCCGTCGGTGAGGAGGTTGGCGAGCGGGATGACGCCGAGTGCCACGCACACAACCGCGAACAGGCGCAGCACCGTGGAGGCTCCCTGGAGGCGTTGAACCGGATTCACGCGATGCGGACGGGAGGGGGCGGGCGAAAGATGGCGGGGTCGCCGTGAATGGGGTAGATAGTAGGCTCCAACCCTGAACCGAGGAGGATCCCATGCGATGCCCGCAAGCTACGACGTCCGTGCTGGTGGCGGCGTCGGCCCTGATCGTCTTGCTGACCGGCACGGCGGCAACGGCGGCGGCTCAAGACCCGGTCAAGGTGGCTCCCAAGAACTTCAAGGTGTTGCTCGAGAACGACCACGTGCGCGTGCTGGACTTCCACACTACGAGTGGCGCGAAGATCCCCATGCACTCGCATCCAGCCTACATCAGCTACAACATCTCGGGCTCGGGCAAGACCAAGTTCACAACGGCGGACGGGAAGACCAAGGAGCAAGCGGCGGCGGCCGGACAGGCCATCTGGCACGATGCAGAGACGCATGCCAGTGAGTACGAGGGCACCGGCACTGCGCACGTCGTGCTCGTCGAGTTGAAGGGCGGCGCTAAATAAAGAGGCTGGTTCGCGATCGGAGCGAGTCGGCGAGGAAGGTGGCGACCCCACCACATTCCACCCCGCCGACCAGCTCCGACTCGTGGATTCCCATTACGTCCCGCGACATCTCGCAGGCGATCATCCGCACGCCCATCTCCCGCGCCAGCGCCACCATGTCCTCCAGGGATGTGACGTTCCGCTCTTTCATCATCGAGCGGAGCATGGTCGCGCCCACGCCGAAGTAGTTCATCCGCGAGACCGGGAGATCCTTGCTCGAGCCGGGGCTCATCACGGTCATCATCTTCTGGAGGACGGTCTTGCCCGACAGCTCGGCCCCTTTCCGCAGCACGCCGAGCCCCCAGAACGTGAAGAACATGCTCACCTGCTGGCCCATCGCTGCGGCTCCCGTCGCGATGACGAAGGCGGCCAGGACCCGGTCCAGATCACCGGAAAAGACGATGAGGCTGACGCGATCCTCCGGCGCTTGCTCCTCCAACGCGGCGACGCGCTGCTCCAGCTCCCGAAGCTTGTCGTCCGTCATGCCGTTCGCTGCACGAAGTGGACGTAGACATTCACGCCGTCCATCGGCTCCGTCTCCTGAGCGACGATCGCGACGTTCTTCGCCACTTTGGCCCACCCCTGAAAGTCGGCCACGGAGCCGCGATCGGTAGAGAGCACCTTGAGCACCTGCCCCGGGTCGATCTTCCCGATCTCCTTCCGGGCATTCACCAGCGGCATCGGGCAGCTCAAGCCGCGCGCGTCGTACACCTTGTCGAACGGTTGGCTCATGAGGCTCCGCCACGGACGTGCGCGTAGGCCTGCGCGAGCGCGCAGACATTCTTCCCCAACTCCAGCGTGGCCGCGGATTCGTCGTCCGGCGTCAGCAGTCCCGCGTTGACCCGCTTGATGTCCACGTACTCCGGGATCGACTCGGGCAGGCTGTCGAGCAGATAGCGCACGAAGCCGACCTCGGTCTCCCGCGCGAGCGCCAGGAGCCCGTCGTTCGTGCGATTCAGCTCGGCCAAGGGCGCGGCGAAGATGCCGGCCCCGTCGGCTTCGGCCGCGGAGCTGAAGTGTCCCGGCAAAACGATCGTCGACCCAGGCAGCGACGCGAGCTGCTTCAGAGAACGCGTGTGGAGCAGCGCCCACGCGTCCGCCTTGCCGCCCAGATCGGGGCGGGCCACGGAGCGAATGAAGATACTGTCTCCCGCGAACACGTAGGAATCGAGTCGGAAGACGACCAGACCGAGGGTATGGCCGGGCGCGTGAAGCGCCTGGAGTCGATGCGTGCCCACGGTGAACGATTGGCCGTCGCGGAGGGGCTCGTACGGAATCGTCGCAGGCAGGAGATCGATGGGATGGATGGCGTCATACGGATGGAGGTGGTAGGACGCGCCCGTCTCCCGAGCGAGCGCCGGTCCACCGCTGATGTGATCGGCGTGGCCGTGGGTATCGAGCACCCGCTCGATCACGAGCCCGCGGCGCCGCGCCAGCTCGAGGTACGGGTGCAGGTGGCGCGTCGCGTCGATCACCGTCGCTCGCCCGTTGCCGGCAACGACGTAGCTCAGACACCCGCGGGCCGGGCGGCTGATCTGATATATGGAAAGGTCGGGACCTTCGACGACCGCACGGGTGGCATAGTGTCCGCCCCACCCGGCGATGCCGCCTTCCAGCGTAAACCCGTCGTACCCCAGCCGGCGCAGCCCTTCGGCGACGAACAGCGACGTGGTGCCCTTGGCACAGATGGCCAGGATGGGGCGGTCACGCGGCAGTTGCGTGGCCAGGTCGCGCTCCAGGCACGCCACGACGGAGTCCATCATGTCGTCCTGGCCGCCCGCCTCCAGCATCTCGAAGTACGGGAGGTTGAGCGTTTGGAGCGGCCGCCGGCCCTCCAGCCGGAATCGCTCGAATTCCTCGCGATTCCTCACGTCCAGGACGAACGGCTCGTTCTGTTCATCTAGGCGGTCGAGAAGCTCTCCGGCAGTCCAGACGATGGCCCTGTTCGCCATTTCACAGCCCCGAGGTTATAAGCTCGTA
>DATHMJ010000199.1:0-4192 GCA_035487215.1 Gemmatimonadales bacterium | reverse complement strand
TCTCGGTGTCGCGAAAGGACCGGGCCGCGATTCTCCCGGTCGGAAGAGCACGAGGCGCGGTGTTCTGGTACGCCGGCGGCCGATTCACCACCAGCCGGTACTACGCCGACACGCTGCCGACCTGGGTGTCCGCGTACAACGCGAGGGGCGGGCCGGCGTCACTCGCAGGCGCGGTCTGGCGCCTGCTGCTCCCCGACTCGGCCTACGCCGAGCCGGACACGATGGCCTTCGAGAATGGCGGATCGAACGTGGCATTCCCGCACGCGCTTCCCGTCCAGGCCGACAGCGCCGCGGCCCGACTCACGGCTTTCCCCTGGATGGACTCGTTGACCTTGGACTTCGCCCTCGCGGGAGTCGAGAGTCTGAAGCTCGGCCGCCGAGGCCGGCCCGATCTGCTGGCGATCTCACTTTCGACCACGGACGCGATCGGCCACGCGTTCGGACCGGACTCACGCGAGATCCACGATCAGCTCCTGCGGGTCGATCGCTGGCTGGGGGAATTTCTCGACTCGCTCTCGACGCTGGTCGGGCACCGGGGCGTGGTGGTCGCGCTCACGGGAGACCACGGGGTAACGTCGTTCCCGGAATACCTCGCGGGCGTCCGACACCAGCGTGCGGGGCGGATCTCGCTCGCCGACGTCGCGCGGCTCACCGGCGAGCGACTGACCGCCCGCTACCATATGGACTTCGGGCTCGGGTTCGACAACGGACTCCTGTCGGCAGACGTCCCGGCTCTCCGAAGCAGGGGCGTGAACGTGGACAGCCTGGCGGCCGCGCTGGCCGACAGCGTGCGGCGGCGACCCGGAGTGAGCGAGGTATTCACGCCGGTCGCGCTGGCCCGGAGCACAGAAAGGAGCGCCGCGGCCGCGAGGTGGCGCAGGGTCCTGCCAGCGGGCTACGGCTGGCTGGTCGGCGTGTCGCTCAAGCCCGGCTATGTCTGGTCGGACGGGAAGCTCTCCGCCGAGCACGGCGGGATGGGAGCCGATGACCTCGAGGTACCCATCGCATTCATGGGACCCGACATCGGCAGGGCCACGATCATGCGCCGGGTCTCGACCGTAGACATCGGACCGACGCTCGCAGCCTACATCAACGTCACCCCGACAGAACGACTGGACGGTCGCGTGCTGAAGGAGGTTGTGACGCAGCCGGTGGCAGCCCGCGGTCATCCGAAGCCATCGGTGCAGGCAGCCGGGCCGCATATGAATTGACGCCGGCCCGGTGCGTGTGGACCAGTTGTCCGCCGTGCTGACCCGCGATCCAGCGCACGATGACCAGTCCGAGGCCGTGGGCGTCGAACTCGCGGCCCCCATTCGCCTCCGGGGTCGGCAAAGGTGGCGGAGGGCCACCGCTCTCCACGACCAGACAGGTGGCGTCGCCGTCGACATAGGCGGAAATCCTGATCGGAACGGTCTCGCTGCCGTGGCGGCAGGCGTTCTCGATCAACTCGAGCAGTGCCTCACGCAGCAACGCCGCGCTTCCCCGAACGGTCAGCGCGTCCACCCGGCCGAGCTCCAGGTGTCGCCGTAGCGCCTGCGCCCGACCCCGCATCAGATCGGCGCACTCCAACACCAGGCCATCCAACTCGACCGCCTCGTCGAGCGGCGGGCAGTCGCCCGCCTCCGCGTGTGCCAGAAGCAGCAGCTCGTCGACCCGCCGCTTCATCTGTTGAGCCGCGAGCCGCACTCGGGTGAGGGTCCGCCATTGCTCCTCAACGGTCCTGGGCCGCTCGAGGCTGAGGTCCGCTTCGCCCAGGACGAGGGTAAGCGGCGTCCGGATTTGATGGGCGGCGCGCCGCAGGAACTGACGGTTCTGTGCTTGCGCCCGCTGCAACCGCTCGAGCAGATGGTTGAACTGCTCTCCCAACCGCCCGATCTCGTCGGGGGGAGGCACGATCGGCACGCGCTGGTGCAGGGCGTCGGGCGCGATGCTTCCGATGGCCGCGCCGAGCGCCCCAATGGGCGCCAGCGATCGTCGCGCCAAATGGTATCCGCCGATCAGGCTGAGCAAAAGGACGAGCGGCGTGCTGACGGCAAGCCAGCGCTCGAGGGCGTTCATCTCCCCTTGTACGGGTGCTCGGGGAAGAAGCACGGCAACGGCGAACGGGGGCGCGCCGGTCGCGGACAGCGTGGTGACGAGAAAGTCGGGCCTCGTGAGGGACGTGTCGCCGAACTGCGCGATCGGCGCGCCCGCATCACTGTAGACGACGATCGCCTCGGGCCCGGCGGGCCACTCTCGCAGCGCCGCCGGTGCCGCGGAAGCAAGCGGGCGGCCCGGCCGATCGTCCAATTCGCGCCGCACCGCATCGATGACCTCCGAGCCGATCGCCCGGGCCTCCCGCTGAAGCCGCAGCTCCGATTGCCGGCCGAGATACAACACCAGCGCGACGTTCAGCGCGCCCAGTCCCACCAGGAAGGCGAGGGCGAACGATCCGGCCAGGCGCAGACGCAGCCGGCTAGGCTGCATGCTCGGGCGCCCGCTCCGACAGCTGGTAGCCCATTCCCCGCACCGTATGAATCAGCAGTGCTTCCGCCGGCAAGCTCAGCTTCCGCCGTACGCGTCCGACCAGGACGTCCACCGCGTTGGCGATCGGGTCGAAGTTGTCGTCCCACACGTGCTCCAGGATCCGCGTGCGGCTCAGCACGCGGCGCGGATTCCGCATGAGGTACTCGAGCAGAGCGTACTCGCGGGCCGTCAGCGGAATCGCACGACCGCCACGGCATGCCGTGCGAGTCGCCGTGTCCAACTCGAGGTCGGCGAACCGCAGGCGCACATCGAGGGCCCCACCGGGGCGGCGGGCGAGCGCCCGCAGTCGGGCCAGCAGCTCGTCGACCACGAAGGGTTTGGCGAGGTAGTCATCGGCCCCGGCATCGAGCCCGCGCACCCGATCGGTGACGGCATGCCGCGCCGTGAGCATCAGGATAGGGGTCCGGCCGCCCGCGGAACGCCAACGCCGGCAGACATCGAGGCCATCGGTATCCGGCAGCGTGAGGTCGAGCACGGCGAGGTCGTACTCGCTGGCGGCCAAGAGATCGAGGGCCCGCGACCCGGTGGCCGCGACGTCCGGAGCCCAGGTGACCTCGCGGAGCGCTCGCACCAGCAGATCGGCCACGTCGGGCTCGTCTTCGACGATCAGCACCCGCATGGCCGCTACATTATTGCCCGCGTGTCACAGAGGGGTGACGGGGCCGTTTCCTCAGTTGGCCGCGGAGACGATTCCGACCCGGACGGCGTAGCGCACCAGGCCGGCGACGTCGTAGATCTGGAGGCGCTTCATCGCCTGGCCGCGGTGGGTTTCCGCCGTCTTGACCGAGACGCCGAGGCGTTTCGCGATGTCGCGGGTGGAGGAGCCGGAGGCCAGGAGCTGGAGGACCTGGCGCTGGCGTTTGGAGAGGGTTCGGAGGGAGGCCCGAAGCTCCAGCGCGGCTCGCATCGCGGAGCTGAGCCGGGGAAGATCGGATTTTCGGACGAAGTCGGCCGCGCCGTTCTTGAGACAATCCAACGCCGGCTGCTCGAACGTGCTGGCCACGAGCAGGAACGGCACCTCGGGCCGTCGCAGCTGCACCAGCCGGAGAGCGTCGAGGGCGTCGAACTCACTGTCTCCGAGGTCGGAGAGCACGACGTCCGGCGCGAACGATACCAAGGCCTCGGCGAACGCGGCCTCGGTGTCGACGCGCAGTACCGAGCAGCCCGGGTGGGCTCGACGCAATGCGTGGGTGACCATCTCCGCATCGCGCGGGTTCCCCTCGAGCAGCAGAACCCGAAGACCAGACGAGCGTTGCTTTGGCATCCGCGGGAGCATGGTAAGCGTGACTAAAGAGGCATACCATCAGGAAACCCCTGAGTCGCCCCCTCTTTCTTCCGGATACGGCCCGGGGCCATAATCCGCTGTGAGTAGATCGTCCGGAACCGTCCGATTCCCCAAAAGGGGGGACCAGATGCGGCCTGACCTTACGTCGTGAAGCCACTCGACCGAATCACCCTGATCGTCCTGGGCGTCCTACTCGCCGCCGCGGTGGGCGCTTACGTCTCGACGGCCCGAAGCGACGCGGCCCCCGCCTCCGCGGTCGCCGGTTCCCCGGTGGCGGGGCTGGTGGATCGCGGGCCGCTCGAAACGGCACAACGACTCTCGAGCCTGGCCGAGACGCCCGACGAAATTGGCCTCGCTCGGGACGCCCTGCGCCTGGGCGAC
>DATHMJ010000198.1:0-2800 GCA_035487215.1 Gemmatimonadales bacterium | reverse complement strand
TGCGTGAGGTCCGCCGGGGTGGCGGTGAAAGTCTTCATCGATCGAGTCAATCCCGGATTCGGTGCAACGGGCTCGGCGCACAGGCCCAAAACAATACAGACCTCAAAGTTAGCTGGCCTCCAGGGGTTGGGTCAAGACCGCGGCCTTTGCCGTCTCCCGACTACGTCAGCGCGCCGCCGGCTCCTCGGGCGCGACGTCAAACTCAACGAGCGCCTGGCCCTTTTCGACCGCCTGTCCGGGTTGCACCAGCACCGCCCGCACCCGACCGCCGAGCGGGCTCCGCAGCTCGTTCTCCATCTTCATCGCTTCCAACACCAGGACACCGCCGCCCGGAGGCACCGTTTCCCCCGGTGCGACCTCCAACCGTACGACGAGCCCCGGCATCGGCGCTTTCAGCAACCCGCCGCCCTCTCGCCGACCGGACCCGCCGGCCAGAGTACGGATGTACCGCGTGCGTTCGTCCAGGACCTCGACCTCACGCCGCTCCCCCGCCCACTCCACCAGCCAGCGACCCTTGCCCAGCGCCTTCACGACCAGCACCCTCGGCTGTCCGTCGACCGTAAGCAGCCCCAACGGCGTGCCCGAGAGACCGTGAAATGACGCGTGGCAGGAAACGCCGTCCACAACAATGCGATCCCCATCCGCCTCGACCGTCGCCTGTCGCCCGCCTACCTCGACGAAGTACTTCATACGCGATCGAGCACGGCCACGGACTCGACGTGGGCCGTCTGCGGAAACAGGTCGAACGCGCGCACCTCGCTCAGGCGGAAGCCTGACCCGAGCCGAGTGATGTCGCGGGCGAGCGTCGCGGGATCGCAGGAGATGTAGACGATGCGGCGGGGTCGCCTGGCGGCGATCTCCTGAGCGACCTGCGCCTCCATACCGGTTCGGGGCGGATTGGTCACGACCAGATCCGGCGGGTCGAGCCGAACGATGATCGCTTCCGCGGCCCCGGCGTGCCGGCGGGCGGGCGGTCCGGCCGCCTCCGCGTACGCGACGGATCTCGCGTCGCGCTCGACACTCTCCACCAGAGCCCCGGCTTCGACGAGCTCGGCGGTGGTCTCGCCGATGCCCGCGTAGAGATCCCAGACGTTCGCCCGCGCGACCGGACCCAGACGACTGAGCGCGAATGCACGCACGCGATCGCCCATGATGGGATTGACCTGCTCGAACACCGGCGCGGGCGCGCCCGATGGTCGGCCCGCCAGGACCCGCGCCACCCCACCCTCGGGCTGCCACCAGAGCACGCTGGGCACACCTCGTCCATCCAGCTCGGTCGCGAGCGCCTCCGCCCGCGTCCACACGGTGGTGCCGCGGACCTTCGCGATAAGGTGCCGCCCGCCGGACCGGTCGAGCCGCAGCACCAGCCGATCGAGTCCGGGCGGCAACAGATCGCGCTTCCCGCGCAGCGCGGTCCACAACTCCATCAGGCGGTCCGCCGTGATGGGACAGCGCTCGAGATCGAAGACCGCATCCGGGCGCTCGAGCGGATGCAGTCCGATCCGGGTGCCGTCCGGCCCCGCGGTGAGGGTGAGCTTCGCACGATAGCCGAACTCGCTCTGGGCCGGCTCCAGCTCCGGATTCTCTACCTCCAGGCGCGCGATGCGTCGCAAGGCGTCCCCGACGAATCCCGCGCGCGCCGCCCGTTGGGCGGGGGCGCTCAGGTGCTGGAGCTGACAACCACCACATTCATCCGCGATGTAATGGGGACAGCGAGGCGCGACTCGATCGGGGCTCGACTCGACGATCGCGGCGCCGCGGGCTCGGGCGAATCGGCGCGCGAATCGGACGTCCCGGAGCCGCACCAACTCGCCGGCGGCGGTTCGGGGAACGAAGACCACCCGTCCGTCCGGCAAACGCCCGACGCCATCACCGCCGGCCGCGATGCGGTCGATGCGAATCTCCGGCGCGGCCGTCCCAACCGGCGCCGTCATCGCAACGCGTCGAGCCGAGCTTGGCGGGCCCACGCGGCGGACGCCTCCGCCGTCCCGTCGCCGACGGCCGGGCGGCGCGTGTGACGCGCCTCCTGCTCGGCCAGCGCGGCCGCGATGAGGAAGTCGCGCTCGAGCCGGGGATCGGCGGCGGGCTCCAGCAGATCGGTCCTTCGGTCGAGGAACTGGATGTCGATCGCGCCGGCCTTGAACGCGGGGTCCGCGAACAGGCGACGATGAAACCCCTGGTTCGTTGCCACACCGACCAGGATCAACTCCTCGAGCGCCCGAGCCATCCGCTCGATGGCCTGCGGGCGGTTCGGCGCCCACACGATGAGCTTGGCCAGGAGCGAGTCGTAGTAGAGCGTGATCTCGTCGCCCACATCGACGGCCGAATCCCACCGGACCCCGGGGCCGCTCGGCACGCGGAGATACTCGATCCGACCGGTCGAGGGGAGAAAGCCGTTGGCGGGATCTTCGCTGGTGATCCGGCATTCGATAGCCCAGCCGCGGGGCTCGAGCGCTCCCTCCGCCACGCGCATCGGCAGCCCCCGAGCGATGCGCAGCTGTTCGCGAACCAGGTCGATGCCGTACGTCAGCTCGGTGACGGGGTGCTCGACCTGAATGCGGGTATTCATCTCGAGAAAATGGAACGCGCCGTCGGCGCCGAGAAGAAACTCGCAGGTCCCGGCGCCACGGTACCCGACCGCCTGCCCGGCCGCGACGGCGGCCGCTCCCATCGCTGCTCGGAGGGCGGGAGTCAGCGCCACCGAGGGCGCTTCCTCGACCAGCTTCTGATGCCGCCGCTGCACCGAGCACTCCCGCTCGCCCAGATGCACGGTGCGGGTGCCGTCGGCCAGGATCTGAAT
>DATHMJ010000197.1:0-6980 GCA_035487215.1 Gemmatimonadales bacterium | reverse complement strand
ACCCATTTCCGGACGCGCCACCTAAGTATGTGCGGCTCAAGTACTTCAGGTATTTTTTCAGCTCACCGGAGGAGCGGGCCTCGAGTGGCGCATGGTGGGTCCGGGAGCCAAGGGGCGACCTCACTCAGCCCGTATCGTTGCCGGAGCAATGATCGAGGAACCCCGGCTCGACACCGATTGTTGACCCTTTTCCGAGGGGGTGGGTTCCCTTATTGGGTCCGTTGAGTACCTTTTCCCGCCCCCGCGACGCTCCGGGAAAACGGGGCATCCTTAGGGGTTCCGGCAGGTGGAGTCGGTGTGGGCGCTGCGCTGGCCGGTAAGTGATTGTAGACGTCGAAGTTACAGCCTGGCCTCATGCGGCCGGCATCACCATAGAGGAGTCAGCGTGCCTGCAGTCAAGAAGCCCAAGCGCTCGACCCGCCGCCAGCCCAAGCCCGCAGCTCTGCCGCGCGCCCTGGATGACGGCCGGGAAAGCCTCGACCTCTACCTCGACGAGATCAGCCGGATTCCACTCCTCACTGTGGATGAGGAGAAGGCCCTGGCGCGGAAGGCGTTCCGTGGGGACGTCCTCGCCCAGGAGCGGCTGGCTCGCCACAACGTACGGTTCGTGGTCTCGGTCGCGAAGCAGTATCAGAACCGCGGCGTGCCCCTCATGGATCTGATCGGCGAGGGCAACGTGGGCCTGATGACGGCGGCCCGTAAGTTCGACCCCGACCGCGGCGTCAAGTTCATCTCCTACGCGGTCTGGTGGATCCGGCAGGCGATCCAGGCGGCGCTGGCTCGTCATGGCCGTCCGGTGCGGGTGCCGCTCAACCGTACGGCGGACTTGAATCGCTTGGCCCGTGCAACGACCTATTTGGCCGAGCGTCTCGGCCGGGCTCCGACCACCGAGGAGTTGGTCGAAGCGACCGGGCTTACGCCGGAGTCGGTTCGCTCGCTGGGTGCGCTCCATATCGAGGCGCTCCGCTTGGACCAGCCGATGCGCGCGGATGATGATCGTTCTCGGATGGAGCGTGTGGCCCTGGCCTCCGACGAGGGGACCGACGCCGCGACGCTCGCCAAGAGCCGCACGAGCGATCTCGAAACGGCCCTCGCCTCGTTGCCTCCGCGCGATGCCAAGGTGATCCGCCTCTACTTCGGGCTGGACGACGGTCGGGCGCGCACCTTGGAGGAAATCGGCCGGATGATGGGCGTGACCCGCGAGCGGATTCGCCAGCTGCGCGACCGCGCGCTCAAGCAGCTCAAGGAGCAGCACGGCGATCGGTTGAAGGACTTGGCAGCCTAAGCTGTACCCGAACAGCGAGAAGGGGCTCCGTGAAAACGGAGCCCCTTTTTCATTTCCCCTTCTCGTGCTCTCCCTCGGTGCCGCCCTCCATCACGGCGCACATGCCCCCCCGCTGGGCCACGTTGACGACCTGCCGCTGCGATGCGCGCGCGAGAATCGCCAGCCCC
Organism: Gemmatimonadales bacterium; assembly: GCA_035487215.1. Lineage (GTDB taxonomy): Bacteria > Gemmatimonadota > Gemmatimonadetes > Gemmatimonadales > GWC2-71-9 > DASQPE01. The sequence goes on along the minus strand of DATHMJ010000197.1, from coordinate 5,528 downwards.
TCGGGGCCGGGGGCAAATCCCATGACCGTGTAGAAGGGCTCCGGCAGCAGCACACCGTCCGCGCCGAGGGTGGGGAACTCGACCACCGGGATGGCCGCGAGCCGCTGCACGACCCACCGCTCTTCGTCGGCCAGGGCGGCGTCGATGGCCCGCTCCCACTCGGATCGGGTGAGGGTGTGCCCAATCGTGACGCCATCACCGCCATAGCCGCGATTGGGCTTGATCACGAGCGTCTCCTGCTCGCGCCGGGTGTACTCGAGCAGGTCGCCCTCCTCCCCACCCGGCAGTTGCGTCCGGCGATCGTTCAGCAATCGGGTCCAGAGGATATGGCGCCGGAAGACCCCCCGCTCCTCATCGGTGAAATAGCGATCGGCGAGCGCCGGATCCGTGAAGACTTCCCAGCAGCTCTTCTGGTCCAGCTCGGCGCCTATCGACGAGATCACCCGGTTCTCCCGGAAAAGGCGCCGCATGGGCTCGACGTCGACGCCTTCCGACTCGAGATCGACCAGGTCCAACACACTGTAGTCACGGTACACGATATCGACGATCTGATCTTCGTACCGGACCTCGCCGCCTTCCAGTCTCAACTCCGACGGGTCGGCGTGCGCGGTGTCCAGTCCGTCGCGGTCGCGGAAGAATTGGACGAGCGACCGCTGCTCGTCGATTCCCTCGCCCTCGTACTTGGGTTCGACGAAGCACACGCAACGCCCGCGGCGGCCGGTCGCGGCGAGTTGGTCGGTCAGCTCGCGGAGGAGCAGGTCCCTCGCGTCGGCCAAGCGGCGGAGCCTGAGGGTGGGATCCTGTTCTCGGAGGAGTGGCACGATCTCTTCGTCGACGATCTCCTCGATCGTGGGAATCAGATAGATCCCCCCGACGCCGTTCAGGTTGGGCTCGACGAACCAGAGCGTCTCCTTCCACATTGGGTTGGGGTAGTCGATCATCGCGTCCAGGCGTCCGAACACCGGGTTCCGCATCCGGTGACTCGGCCCCCAACAGCTTCGGAGCCAAGTCTCCTCCTCGGGGTAGAGCCGGAGCGTCTCCCGAACGTCGTCATCGGCGAGGTAGAGCTCCGGCAACCGTCCCAGTGCGGCCTGCAGCGTCCGACAGACAAAGTGGAGGTACTCCAGTTCGTCTGGCAGCACGGTGATGGGACAGGGCAGGATCCGGATCGCGTCCATCTCGCCTTCGCGGAAGTAGGCGACCCGGCGCTCGATCGAGGCGCGCCGCATGCGATCGTGGGCACGCGCGAGGCGGGCGCTCGGGATGTGGTAGAGCGCCTGGCGCACTCGGGCGGTCAGGCGCATGCCGGCGAGTCCCGCCACTTCGGCGGTGGAGAGCGTCACCGAGTCCTGGTCGTCTTGCGACACGGGCTCCTCGTCATTCCGGGGGATGAGTATCTTTTCGCCGATTCAACCAACGCGCAAATGCGACCCCAGGCAGCGTACGACGAACTGATCCGGCTCGTGCGCGAGGAGGCGATGTTGTCCTCCTGCGTCGACCTCCTCGAGTGGGACGAGGAGACCTACCTCCCCCGGGGCGGCGTCGAGCACCGGAGCGAGCAGCTCGCCCTGTTGGCGGGACTGCTGCACGACCGGGGCACTGATCCCCGGATCGGCGAGTTGCTGGGCGACGTCGAGCGCTCGCGCCTGGTGGCCGATCCCGAGTCGGCGCCGGCGGTGAACGTACGGGAGATTCGGAAGGCTTACGATCGCGAGCGAAAGCTGCCGCGCAAGCTGGTCGCCGAATCGGCCCGGGTGACGGCGCTGGCGCAGCAGGCCTGGGCCGACGCTCGGGAAGCGGGAGATTACGAGCTCTTCAGCCCGTGGCTCGACCGCATCCTCAAGCTCACGCGGGAGGAGGCGGAGGCCGTCGGCTACCACGAGACACCCTACGATGCGCTGCTCGAGCACTACGAGCCAGGCATGACGACGGCGGAGGTCGCACGCCTGTTCGAAGAGCTGAAACGCGAGCTGCTGCCGTTGGTGGATTCCATCACGGGCGGACGGAAGCCGCGCTCCCGTTCGGGCGCGCAACGCCGCGAGTTCCCGGTGGATCGCCAGCGAATCTTCGGTGAGGCGGTGGCGGCCGCCATCGGCTTCGATCTCGAGCGCGGGCGACTCGACAGCTCGCTGCACCCCTTTTGCACCGGACTCGGCCCCGGCGACTGCCGGATTACTGCGCGATTTTCCACTCGGGACTTTGCCGGGGGATTCCTGGCAGTGCTCCACGAGGCGGGGCACGCGCTCTACGAACAAGGACTCGACCCCGCCCACTACGGCACTCCGATGGGCGAGCCGGCCTCGCTCGGAGTGCACGAGTCGCAATCGCGCCTCTGGGAAAACCTCGTCGGGCGGCGCCGGAGCTTCTGGCAGCACTTCTTCCCCCGGGCCCGTGCGGTGTTCCACGAAGCCCTGCAGGAAACGCGACTGGACGCATTCGTCGCGGGGATCAATCGGGTCGAACGCTCGTGCGTGCGGGTTCGGGCCGACGAGGTCACGTACAACTTGCACATCTTCATCCGCTTCGAGCTGGAGCAGGCGCTCTTGTCCGCCGATCTCAAGGTGGCGGATCTTCCGGAGGCGTGGAACGCCGCGTACAAAGCGTATCTAGGTATTACGCCGGGGAACGACGTCGAGGGATGCTTGCAGGACGGGCATTGGGCCGAGGGGCTGGTGGGCTACTTTCCCACGTACACGTTGGGCAACCTCTACGCCGCCCAGCTCTTCGCGGCCGCCCGCGAGCAACTGGGTGACCTGGACGCCCAGTTCGCCCGCGGCGACTTCACGGCGCTGCTCGGCTGGCTTCGGGAGCACATCCACCGTCACGGCAGGCGGTGCTCCCCGGCGGAATTGGTGCAGCGGGCGACCGGGGCACCCCCCGACTGGCCCCCCCTGATCAGCGCGCTCAAGGAGAAGTACGTAGATGAGGAGGGACGGTAGGCCGGTCTGCGACGACCGCCCCTTTCCCCGCATCCTTTATCCCTGAAACGGGGTCTTCCCCGAAACGGGCTCTTTCCCGACAGGAGACTTCCATGCGCGTTGCGTCGTTGGGCGCCGCTCTCTTGAGCCTCGCGCTCCCCCTGGCCCCCCTCGTCGCCCAGGGCCAGAATCCGCCCCCACCGCCGCCCGCCGCGCATGCGCGTCTGGGATTGGTGCTGGAGGGTCGGGGCGGCACTGGCGACGATAGCACCGGCGCCCGCGTACGAGCCGTCATGCCGCGGAGTCCGGCGGCAAACGCCGGCATCCAGCGGGGTGACGTCATCACTCGCGTGAACGGGACCGCCTTGAATGGTCCCGAGGCCCTGATGGACATGGGCCGCAATCTGAAGCCCGGCGACACGGTGCGGGTCGAGTACCGGCGCGGCGATCGGAGCAGCTCGGCGACCCTGGTGGCGCAGCAGGCGCCGGCGCGGCGCTTCGCCATGGCGTTTGGCCGTGCCCCGGGGATGGGTGGGGGTGGGGGCGGGCACGACGGATTCGGCGATCATGAAGGCCCGATGGGTCGCGACTTTCAGATGCACATGATGTTCCGGCACGCCCACGAGCGTGGGCTGCAGCTGGTCGAGGTGAGCAAGGACCTGGGCGAGTACTTCGGCGTTTCTGAGGGGCTGCTGGTGCTGAAGCCTCCGGCCGATTCGGCGTCGCCGCTCAAGGCCGGTGACGTGCTGCTTGCGATCGACGGGCGGAAGCCGCAGTCCGTGCGGCACGCGTTCGACATACTCCATTCCTACGCCCCGGGAGAGAAGGCCAAGCTCGAGGTGATGCGCAAGAAGCAGCGCACCACACTGACCTGGACCGCTCCGGCGCACCATCGGGGGCCCGCGTGGGAGGGTGGCATGGAGCGAAGCGAAGGTCCTGACCCGGCCGATTTCTTCGAGCTGGAGCTGCCGGGGTTCGATGGGGCCCTCAGCATCGGCGAGACCTGAGCCGTTCGAGGGCTAGCTAGGTACCCACGAGGTGGGCCAGCTCCTTGGCCCACCTCGGTCCGTTTGCGGCGGTCTCGTCTTCCTCATGCTTGAGATAGGTGTACGCCTCCTGCCACGGCTGGCCTCGGATCCGCTCGGCCCAACTCGCGAGATCCCTTGAGTCATACGCGGTCCGCCGGAGGCGCAGGTACCCCCACGCCGCGGTCGGTACCAGTGGCGCTCCGCCTTCGTCGGCGTCCACCGCCACGAGGGCAATGTCCCTGCCTCGCAACGCGTCGTACACGTCGTCCACGAACCAGCTGTCGTGCCGAAACTCCATCGCCGCACGCCAGGTTCGCGGCAACTTGGCCAGGAACTCCGTAAGGCGAGGAAGGTCTTTCTTGAGGTTCGGCGGCAGCTGAAAAAGGGTCGGACCGAGACGAGGACCGAGGACGTTCGCCGTGCGGAGGAAGTAGTCGAGCGAGTCGTCTTCGACTTTGAGCCGAGCGTAGTGAGTGATGCGCTGCGAGGCCTTTAGAATGAAACGAAATCCCTCCGGCACCTGGGCGGCCCACTCGACCAACACCCGCTCGGATGGCATGCGGTAGAAGGTGTTGTTGATCTCCACGGTCCGGAAATGGCCGGCATAAAAGCGCAGCATCTCGGCGGCGGGCAGCTTAGGCGGGTAGAACCCGCCCTTCCACTCCTTGTACGCGTAGCCGCTCGTGCCGACAAAAACCTGCACGCCGTCCTCCCTCGAGTGTGCCTGAAGTTGGCCCCGTCCAGCGCGCGTTGCCAACCGGTAGGGCCCCGGCTAGGATGGGAATTCTCCAGCGCCAAGGCCGGATGGCCGTCGTGCTTGTTACTCTCTTGCTTGCCGGGCTTGCCTCGGGATCCGCGGGACCACGCGTGTCTGGCGACAGCCTCTCCGCCCGGAACATCACCGTGGCCGCGGGTGAGGTCATGCGCGTCAGCTCGGCCGGCAGCGGGACACCGGTCGTCCTCGTTCCCGGGCTCTTCGGGAGCGCGTTCGGCTACCGCAAGCTGGTCGCACCGCTGGAGGCGCACGGGTACCGAGTGATCATCATCGAGCCGCTGGGCACGGGTACGTCCGCCTATCCCAAGGGCGTGGACTATTCTCTGACCGCCCAGGCCGATCGCATCGCCAGCGTGCTCGATACGCTCGGCATTCGGCAGAGCCTGGTCGTCGCGCATTCGGTCGGCGTGTCCATGGCGCTTCGGCTCACGTACCGCCGGCCGGATCTGGTACGCGGGCTCCTGGCGATCGATGGCGGACCGGTCGAGACGGCCGCGACTCCCGGCCTCCAGCACGCGATGAAGTTCGCGCTGTTCCTCAAGCTCTTCATGGGGCAGGGGACCCTGCGCAAGAAGGTCCGCCGCGCGATGATTGAAAACTCGGGCGACACGACCTGGGTGAGCGATTCCGTCGTGCGGGGATACACCGCTGGGCCGGGCCAGGACCTCCATCGCACGATCGACGCCTTGCACGGCATGGCCAGGTCGCACGAGCCCGAGCAGCTACGGAATCATCTCGCGCAGGTTCGCGTGCCGGTGCGACTCATCGTGGGCACCGTTCCGCACGGAAGCTCCGTCACGCCGGCAG
>DATHMJ010000196.1:0-13482 GCA_035487215.1 Gemmatimonadales bacterium | reverse complement strand
ACGTTCGGGCTGGTGCAAGCACCGATCACATGTGACGACGCGGCACTCGCCGACCCAACCAGCGAGTGCTTCCAAGGCACCCGCTCGAACGACCATTACCACCCGACGATGTTCGGGGCCGACGGATCTCTCGGTTGGACTTTGAAGGGGGGGCGAGTCCGCCCCTACGTGGGCGGCGGCATCAATCTCCTCCGCCCGCGACTCCAAGTGCAGTTCACCAACGCGATCGGCAGCACCGACAGCACGCGGGTAGAGGTGAACCTGACGCGGGCCGTGGTGTTCGGGGGGTTGATGTGGCAGGCGGCCCGCGGCTTCGGGATCACGGGCGAGGTCTACGCGGCTCCGGCGGATGCGATCACCGGCCGCCTAGGGCTCAGCTACGCGTGGCGCTGAGGGGGTCCAGTGACGGCCGGTCGTGGAGCGCCGTGCGCCGGTCGGGTCAGCGCGGGGCGCCCTCTTTCTTTCCCTGGAACAGCGGCAAGTACTGTCCGTATCCCTCGGCCTCGAGGCGGTCCACCGGGATGAACCGGAGCGCCGCGGAGTTCATGCAGTAACGCAGTCCGGTGGGCCGGGGGCCATCGTCGAACACGTGCCCTAGATGCGAATTGGCGTGCGCCGACCGCACCTCGGTGCGGACGTAAAGCAGCTGATGGTCGTCGTGCGTCTGAATGTTCTTCGGCTCGAGCGGCTTGGTAAAGCTGGGCCACCCCGTTCCGGAGTCGTACTTGTCCAACGAGCTGAACAGCGGCTCCCCCGACACCACATCGACGTAGATACCGGCCGCATGGTTGTTCCAGTACTCGTTCTGGAAGGGCGGCTCCGTGCCCTCCTGCTGGGTGACGCGGTACTGAATCGGCGTGAGCTCCTGCCGCAGCGCCGCGTCGTCCGGCTTCCTGTAGTCCACTGGGTTCCATCCTTTCGTGGTCGCGCTCGCTCCATACGTCTGCGCTGACGCGCTTCCAGCGACTGCCAACAGGAGCAACACTGCCGTGGTTCCGATTCGTATCATGGTGACCTCCGCGCTAGAAACGACGCGGATTGCCCGCTGGTTCTACTTGTCGTCAGCCAGGGGGAGGGTCTCCCCGGCCGCCAGACGCCGCTCCAGGGTCGTAAAGGCGGCGTCGGGATCATAGTCAACGAACAGTCCCCGCTGGCGTTTGGCCTCGAGCCACGGACCAAAGCCGGATTCGACCGCGCCCGGCGACGTCTCCCGGCGCTGCGCCGCCCCGACGGCCAGGTCGTTGGCGTACTCGTTCTTGGGGTGGCCCCGATGCCCCCGCACCCAAGTCCATTGCACGTCATGTAGTTTGGCGCTCCGCACCAGCGCCTGCCAGAGCTCGAGGTTCTCGATCTCCCCGCCTTTGCGCTTCCAGCCGCGGGCCATCCACCCCGGCGCCCATTCGCGCATCCCTTTCACCAAGTACTCCGAATCGGACACGATGAGCGCTTGCATTCGGGCGCCCTTCTTGGCCATGAGCTGAAGGGCGGCGATCGCGCCCGCGAGCGCCATCCGATTGTTGGTGGTGTCGGCGGCGGCCAGATAGAAGTCGCGCCGCTGAATCCCGCCCCGAGTGCGGACCTCGATCAGCCCCCCGGCTCCTCCCGGGGTCGCACCGTCGCGGCCGTTGCCGAGGCAGCTTTCGTCGAGGTGCAGGACCGCGATGGGCGTCCGCTTCATGTTCCGAGCCCGAGCACCTGAAACGCGACGATGTCGTCCAATGGGAACGTGAGATCGTCTCCGGTCATCGGCAGTCGGGCGATCAACGCCTCACGCCGACCCTCCGTCGCCAGTCGCGCGGCGACGACCACGTACTCCGTGCCTTGGCGAGTCGTAAGGGCAACGCGAAGACCGTCGCGAACGGCCCGCTCCAGCTGGTCGAGGCGATCGGCAGTCCAGCGCATGCGATATGGGACGGCGCCCTCAGCGGGCGCCGAGGTCGTCGAGCGTTCGGGTGACCCGCACGCGACCGGGGTTGTGGCTCGTGAGCCGGCCGATGGTGACCGCCGCGGGCGCTCCCTGACTCGCCAGCGCGGCTAGCAACGCGGCTTCGTTCTCGCGGGGCACGGCGAGCAGCAGTCCACCCGACGTCTGTGCGTCGACGGCGACGAGCCGGTCGGTCTCGGTTACGTCCTCCGCCCACTCGACCCGAGGGGCGGCGGCCTCGAGGTTACGGGCGGTGCCGCCGGGGACGAATCCGCGGCCGGCCAGGCTGCGGACATGCGGCAGAATCGGGAGTGTCTCGATCGCGAGCTCGGCTCCGACCTGGCTCGCGTCGAGGACGTTGAGCAGATGCCCGATCAAGCCGAAGCCGGTGACGTCGGTGGCCGCGCTCACGCCGACCTCGAGCGCCGCCCTCGCGGCGCCCGCGTTGAGAGTCCGCATCGACCGGACCGCGTCCGCGAGGCCCCCTTCGAGCAACGCGTCCCGCTTGAACGCCGTCGTCAGGATGCCGGTGCCGAGCGGCTTGGTCAGCACCAGGCGGTCGCCGGCGCAGGCCCCGGCGTTGGTGAGCATGCGGTCGGGGTGAACCTCTCCGATCACGGCCATGCCGAACTTCGGCTCCGGGTCGTCCACCGAATGTCCGCCCAAAATCAGGCACTCCGCCTCGCGCGCGATGTCACCGGCGCCTCGCAACACGTCCCCCAGGACCGCGAACGGCAATACCTCGCGCGGCCATCCCACCAGGTTGAGGGCGAACAGCGGGGTGGCGCCCATCGCGTAGATGTCGCTCAGGGCGTTCGCCGCGGCGATCGCCCCCCAGTCCGCCGGGTTGTCGACGATGGGCGTGAAGAAGTCCACCGTCGCGACCAGCGCGCGATCGCGCGCCAGGCGAAATACGGCGGCATCGTCGCGGGTCGCGGCGTCAACGAGGACCCTTGGATCCTCGACGGGGGGCAGAAAGCGCAGGACCTGCGCTAGTTCGGCGGTGCCGAGCTTACAGGCTCAACCCGCGCCGTGAGAGAGCGACGTGAGGCGGATGCGCGGCATCTGGTCCTGGGGTGTGTCCGGCATGATCGTCTCCGGTGGGTCGAAGGGTTCTGCATGGATGGGCGGCGACTCGCTCCCCGGCTACCACGCCGCCCGAATGGAGTCCGCCGACATCAGCCCTCCGCGGAGCATCACCCGCTCCACCTTTCGGGTGTTCCTGATGTCGGCCAGCGGATCGGCCCCGAGCACCACGAGGTCGGCCACTTCGCCGGGAACGATACGTCCGATGGAGTCAACACCCAGCAGCAGCGCGCCGTTCCGGGTGGCGGCCAGGAGCGCATCCTTGGGGGTCAGGCCGGCGTCGACCAGCAGCTCCATCTCCTGGTGCTCGCTGAACCCCGGGATGAGCAGCTGATTGGAGGCATCCGTGCCCGCGGCGATCACGCCCCCGGCTTCGAAGAACTGTCGGAGGAAGAGATTCTGCTTCGGCCGAGACTTGCGAAATTCCACCAGGTCGAGCGCCGACCAACCGGCGCGGGTGATCATGCCGGGAACGTCCCAGCCGGTTTGCACCGCGGGGGGGACGTCCTTGAGCTCGGGCTGATGGATGACGGCGCTGTCGTCCAACCGACTGAACGTCTCGTGCAGCACCAGGGTCGGGATGACGAACACCTTGCGGGCCGCCAGCTCCGCCGCAACCCGCGCCAGCGGTGCGGAATCGATCGACGCCCAAGCCCGCTCGAACGCCGTCCAGCCGGTCCAGAACCCGCGGTAGTGTGCGCTGTAGAGCGGGGCCGGATCCGAAACCGCGGACTCGGGCACGCCGGACATGTGCTCGTCGCCCCGGATGCCGATGCGGGCCGCCGTGATCGCGTTGGTGAGACCCAGATGTCCGGTGACGCGCAGCCCGAAGGTGCCGGCCTCGTCGACGGTGGCCTTGAGGAGCGGCGGGTCGATGCGGGTGTACACCTTGATGTAATCGACGCCCGCCACCGACAGCTGATCCACCGCCTTCCGCGCGTCGGCGGCGTCATCCACCCCGATCGCATCGGGATAGGTCGTCGGGTGGCCATCGATCATCGCCCCCGCGCTGTAGATCCGAGGGCTGAAAATTCCACCGAGGTTGGCGCGCTGGCGGAGCGCGAGAATCGTGTCCCTCGTACCGTGGACGTCCCGGACCGCAGTGACCCCCCAGGCGAGATAGCGGGACAACGCCCACGGAGCCACGTGAGCGTGGGCGTCGATCAATCCGGGAATGATCCACTTTCCCTTCAGGTCGATCTCGGTCGTATTCTTCGGGAGCGAGAACTCGCTTCGCGACGTCACCGTCTCGATCTTTCCGCCCCGCACCACGACGACCGCATCGGGCCGGGTCGGTCCACCGCTGCCGTCAATGAGAGTGGCGCCCACCAGGGCCACTCCGGTGGGCGCCTTGGGACCGCAGGCCGCCAACGCCAGGGCGACCGCGAGGGCGCTAGTGCGGATCACTCGAGGTGTGATCGTGGAGGATCTTCCAGCCGGCGGTCTGCCGCTCGAGAATCAAGCTGAACGGGCCACTGGCCGTCGTTTGACCGTCACGGAAAAGGACGAAGCGGGCGGTGAGCAACGCGTGATCCGGACCGAGCGGCCGGGCTGCGACCTCTTCGAAGCGGAGGCTGTCACGCCGGGCACCGGGCGCGAAGCTGGGCGCATAGCGCGAATGAATGAAGTCCCAGCCGCGGCGCACGTGCCCGCCCTCCACGAACGAGGTGGCGCTGTCGTGCGCGTAGTCGCTCATGAACCCCTCGAGATCTCCCCGATTCCAGTCGTCGGCGGAGCGACGGAGCTGCGCCGCAAGGCGGTCGGTCAGCGCGGGGTCGGAGGCGGAGGGCGTGCCGGCGCGGCAGGCCGCGAGCAGCAGAGCCACCGGCAGCGCGCGCAGAAACGTCCAAGTCATCGCGGCTCTGGGGTAAAGTCGTTGGAAGCTGGACGGACGGCACGGACGATGCAAGGTCGCGTCGAGCCGATGCTATGTTTCCCGCCGGAGGAACACTCGCCCCGATGATGCAGCAGCCTATCTCCGCCTACGGCTTGATCGGCGACATGCGGACCGCTGCCCTGGTTGGGCTGGACGGCGCGATCGACTGGTGTTGCCTCCCCCGTTTCGACAGCGGCAGCGTCTTCGGGGCTCTGGTCGATCCGGAGCGGGGCGGCGGCTGGTCCATCCGTCCGGACGAGCCCGCGACCTCGACCCAGCGCTACCTCCCGCGTACCAACATCCTGGAGACCACGTTTGCCACCGAGGCCGGCGCGGCCGTCACGGTGACGGACTTCATGCCGGTCGCCGAGGATGGTCGCCCGTCGGGCCAGCAGCCCGAGATTCACCGTCGCATCCGCTGCATCCGGGGGCGCGCCCGGATGCGGATGGTGTTCATGCCGCGCTTCGAGTACGGGGCGCGCACGACCCGCGTCGAAGCGCTGCGGGCCGGATTGTTCGCGACCGACCGCACCGATCAGGTGGTGACGCTGGCGAGCGCGCGTCCCTTCCTGTGGTCAGTCGAGCAGAACACGGCGACAGCCGTCTTCGAGCTGGCCAAGGGAGACGAGCACTGGCTGGTCCTCCGCTATGACGACGACGACATCCACCCGGTGGACCGCTACGAGAGCGCCGAAAAGTTGGAGAGCACCCAGGCGTTTTGGCAGCAGTGGGCTGCCAACGTCCAGTACCAGGGGCCGTACCGGACGATGGTCAAGCGCTCGGCCCTCGCCCTCAAGCTGTTGACGCACGCGGAGACCGGCGCCATCATCGCGGCCCCGACCACGTCGATCCCCGAAACGATCGGTGGCAGCCGCAACTGGGACTACCGCTTCGTGTGGCTCCGGGACGCGTCGTTTACACTCGCGGCGCTGGCCAACGTAGGGCATCACGCCGAAGCCGACGCATTCATGCGCTTTCTCAAGAAGGTGTGCCGCCACGAGAGCGAAGCGCACCTCCAGATCATGTACGGGATCGACGGGCGGCGGGACCTGCTGGAGCGGCAACTCGACCACCTGAGCGGCTATCGCGGCTCGCGCCCGGTGCGCGTCGGGAACGGCGCCGTCGGTCAGCTACAGCTCGACGTCTACGGCGAAGTGCTCGAAACGGCCGACCTGTGGCGTCGGGACCATCAGATGACCGACGCGACGTGGCGCGTGCTCCGGAAGCTGGTGGACTGGGTGAGCTGTCACTGGCGCCACCCGGACTCGGGAATTTGGGAGGTGCGCGGCGAGACTCGGCACTACGTGTTCAGCAAAGTGATGAGCTGGGTTGCCCTGGACCGGGGCGTCACCATGGCTGAAGAGCTCGGTCTCGAGGGCGACGTGGGCCGGTGGAGAGCGGAGCGAGATGCGCTGCGCGCCGAGATCATGGACCGCGGCTGGAGCGAGGAGAAGCAGTCCTTCGTCCAGGCCTACGATACCGACGCTCTCGACGCTGCCGCCCTCGCCATTCCGATCGTGCGCTTCCTCCCCCCCGACCATCCGCGGGTCCGGGCAACGGTGCGCGCGGTCGCGCGGGAGCTCACGAGCGCGGATGGCGAGCTGGTCTATCGCTACCGGGCGAGCGACGGCCTCGAGGGTGAGGAGGGAGCGTTCTCGATCTGCACGTTCTGGCTCGCCCACGCGCTGGCGCTGACCGGCGATCGCGAGCGCGCCGACCTGATCGTGCGCCGGATGCTACGGCACGCGAATCACGTCGGCCTCTTCTCCGAGGAGATCGACCCTCGCAGCGGTGAATTTCTCGGCAACTTTCCGCAGGGCTTCACCCACATCGCGCTGATCAACTGCGCGGTAGCGCTGGCACAGGCGGAGCAGCGGCCGAAGCGCGCGAGCGGACAAACAAAGCGCCCCGCTTAGGGCGGGGCGCCAAGGGGTGATGGCCGGCGATTACCGACGCCGGCGGCCCTTCTTGCCGGACTTCTTGCCGGCCTTCTTCCGCGCCGGCCGCTTGGCGACACGACGCTTGGCCGCCTTCTTCGCGGGCCGCCGCTTGGCGGCCTTGCGGGCCGGCTTCCGGCTGGCGCGCTTCTTGGCGGCCTTCTTCCGCGCCGGCTTCTTCGCGGCCTTTTTCTTTGGGCGGGCCGTGGCTTTCTTCTTCGCCGCGGGGCGTGGGGCCGGCTTCGCTGCGGGACGTGGCGGGGCAGGCGCGGCTGCCGGAGTGGGCGCGGGAGCCGGCGGCGTGGGTTCGCTCGACATCGGCAACGGATCCATCCAGCCCGAGCCGGACCAACCCATCTCCAGGGAGTACAGCGCGGCCATAGGTGCTTCCTCCATCGCTGATGCGGCTGAGAGACCGCCGCTTGTGTCGAGGCTCAACGCGCGTCGGCGAGATGTCGCTCGGCGCTGGTGCGGGGCTGATATAAGATGCGCGGATCGGTTCCTTCTGCAAGGCTGCTGCGCCAGCGTCGCGTCCGGCGCAATCCCGGGCCGGGTGATACTTCGTAAGTCATGTTTTGACAAACTCTTACGCCAACATTATCTTGCCGACACCGTCTTCCTCCAGAGCGCTGCTTCCAACGTGAAAGCCCAACTCCACTACGCCGCGTGTGTCCTGGCCTTCACGGCCGTTCCCGTCGCGGCCCCACTTCGAGCGCAAGCGGTCGGCGACGTGCAGGTGACGCCGGAGACCATGACACTCGGAGTCGGACAGAAGCAGACGATCTTCGCCGCCGCCTTCGACAAGCAAGGCAATCTCATTCCCAATGCGAAGTTCACCTTCTGGACCTCCGACTCCAGCGTCGCCAAGGTCCAAAGGGATGGAAGCGTGCTCGGCGTGAAGCCCGGCCTCGCCAAGGTGGAAGCGCGCACCGGCGGACGTCGTGCATCGCTCGCGGTGCTCGTCGCCGGTGCGGGCGGTGTGGTGCCGGGTGCGCCCGGCGTGGCCCACGGGATCGCGGCGCTCACGCTCGACCCACCGTCGCTCCGCCTCGTGCTCGGAGAAACGGCGAAGCTCGAGCCGAAGGCGCTCAAGGATGACGGAACCCCGGCCGAGCTGGGGCGGGTCATATGGAAGTCGCTTCGCCCGGACGTCGTCGCGGTTGACTCGACCGGCGCCGTCCTCGCGCGCGGACCGGGCCACGCCATCATCCAGGCTGCGCTCGCGAACGGGATGGTCGCCACCGCGCCGGTCGACGTCGAGACGGTGGACCTCGCGCTCTCCGAGACGCGGATTCTTCTCCCTCCGGATGGGCTCGACACGTTGCGGCTCCTCGTGCCATCGCAGGCCAACCGGCAGATGAGCGAAGGCGTGGTCTGGCAGTCCACCGACACGTCCGTGGCACGCATCGGGCCGACCGGCATCGTGCAAGGTCTGCGGCCCGGCACCGCCGAGATAGTCGCGTGGCTGTCGGGTCAGGAACGGCGCGCGTCGGTCATCGTGCACAAGCCGATCCGGTCGATCCTGATCACGCCGAAGCCAAGTGCCGCACCGATGCTGCTGCCGCTCAACCGCACGCACAAGTTCACGATCGCCGCCGAGGCGGTCGACTCCACTCCCATCCCCGAGATTCGCATCGCCTGGGAAGTAGGTGACACCAGCCTGGCCACCTTCGATCGCGCGACCGGTCTGCTGACGGCCAAGGCGCTCGGTACCACCAGTCTCACGGCCAAGGTCGCGGGGTTCGCGCCCGCCACGTGGGCGATTCAGATCGTACCGGGCATGCTCAAGCTCGATCGGGCCCGCTTCGCGCTTTCCCCCGGCGATCGCGCCACCCTCGCCGCCACCCTCGCGGATGACCAGGGCAAGGCGGTCGGCTCGGCCGCGGAGCTGACCTGGGCCTCGGACCGGCCCGACGTGGCGGCGGTCGATGCCCACGGCGAGATCGATGCCCGCGGATTCGGGCACGCCAAGGTTACGGCCTCGACCAGCTGGGGCGCCGCCGCCGCCTCGGACATTTTCGTGGTCGGCGATCTGATCTTCGTCTCCAATCGCGGAGGCAATCCGGGGGTCTATCAAGCCTCGGCCACGCGACCGGAGTCGCTCTTCGCCGTGCGCGCCGACAGTGCCACGAATATCGAGCCCGCGATCTCGCCGGATCGTACCAGGATCGCGTTCAGCTCCAACCGGGCTGGTGGCGGAGAGTACGACGTGTACGTGATGGACGCCGACGGAAGCAACGTTCGGCGGCTCACGACCGAGCCCGGCACCGACGGCGCCCCGGTGTGGACCCCGGACGGCGCTCGACTGGTGTTCTCGTCGACTCGAAGCGGAGTCCCGCAGATCTACGTGATGCGAGCGGACAGCGGCGAGGCCCAGGCGCTCACCACGTCGGCCGGTGGCAACCAAACACCGGCGGTCTCGCCCGACGGTCGCACGATCGCCTTCGTCTCCATTCGCGACGGGGCGCCACGCATTTATCGCATGGCGCTCGACGGCAGCGGACAGGCACGCGCGACCACGGGCGTGCTGCGCGAAGTGTCGCCGGAATACTTCCCCAACGGCGATCTGCTGTACGGCCAGGAACGCAGCAAGGGCTCGCGCGAGTGGCGGGTGATGCGGATGCCTGATGGCGCGGCCCCCGTAGCCCTCTTCCAAACCGAGCAGCCGCTCCTGACGCTCTCGGCGTCGCGCGACGGAGAGCGGGTCGTGTTCGTGACCGGGAAGGACGCCGGAAAGGGCAAGCTCGATTACCGTGTCTGGCTGCGCGGCCTCGCCCTCGGAGCCCAGCCTCTGCCCCTCAAGCTGCGGCCCGGCGAGCAAGTTTCCAGCGCCACGTTCTGATGCGCGCGCTCGCGCTGGCCGGCGTGGGCGGGTTGGATCAGCTCGCGGTCCGCGACGTGGACGAGCCGGCGCTGGGCTCCGCCCTCGACGTCAAGATTCGGATCCACGCCGCCGCGCTCAATCGCCTCGACCTGTTCGTCGTGCAGGGATTGACGGGCGTCGAGTACCAGTTCCCCCACGTCATTGGCTCGGACGGGGCCGGCGTCGTCGAGGCCGTGGGCGCGGCGGTCGGATCGGTTCGCCCCGGCGATCGGGTGATGATCAATCCGGCGCTCGCCTGCGATACGTGTCAATCCTGTCTGGAGGGCGAGGAGTCCCTCTGCCGATCCTTTCGGGTTTTGGGTGAGCACGTGTCCGGAACGATCGCCGAGTTTGTGGTGCTGCCGGAGGGAAACGTGGCCCGGGTGCCCGAGACGATGCCGACGGACCGGGCCGCCGCCTTTTCGCTTGCGACCTTGACCGCGTGGCGGATGCTGACGACCCGCGCCCGGCTGCGTCCCGGCGAGACGGTGCTGATCTGGGGCATCGGCGGGGGCGTTGCCCAGGCCGCGCTTCAGATCGCGAAGCTGCTGGGCGCCAACGCGGTGGTGACCAGCGGCGAAGCCCGCAAGCTCGATTCGGCCCGGGCCCTGGGCGCCGATGCGGTGCTGGACCACAGTCGTGAGGACGTGGTGCAGGAGGTGAAGCGACTCACCGGCGGGCGCGGGGCCGATGTGGTGGTGGACAGCGTGGGCGAGCGGACGTGGGCCAAGTCACTCCGCGCGCTGCGGCGGGGTGGCCGCATGGTGGTGTGTGGTGCCACGACCGGCCCCATGGTGGACATCGACCTCCGCCGCCTCTTCTGGCACCAATGGACGCTCATGGGGTCGACCATGGGGAGTCGGCGGGAATACCGGGAGATCGTGCGACTCGCCGGCCTGGGGCATCTCTGGCCGGTGGTCGATCGGGTCGTGCCGCTGACCGACGCGGTCGACGCCTTTCACCGTCTTGAGAACGGCGAGCAGTTCGGCAAGCTGGTCATCGAGGTGGCATCGTGAACGAGATGCTCGAGCGGCTCCGGGTGGGTGGACAGCAGCTGGTGCACGTCCTGCCGCCGTTGATCGGCGCGGCGCTCATTCTGCTCGCGGGGTATTTCCTCGCGCGTCAGGTCCAACGCTGGGTGGACGACACCCTCAAGCGGCTCGACTTCAACCGCGTCGCCCATGCCGGCGGGTTCGATCAGGTCGTCGAGCGCACCGGGTCCCGGCTCGATCCGATCCGCGCGCTGGCCAAGCTCATCTTCTGGCTGGTCATGCTGGTGGTGATCCTCCTGGCGAGCGCCGCCCTGGGCCTCGAGAGCATCAACCAGATGTTCGGGACGATGCTCGCGTTCCTTCCCACGCTGGTCGCCGCGATCGTCGTCGTCGTGCTCGGGATGCTGGTGGGGGAATTCGTGCGGGGCGTGATTGTGGCGTCGGCCGGGAACGTGGCTGGCGTGCCTACGGTCGCGAAGCTGGCCAAGGGCGTCGTAGTGCTGATCTCCGTGTTCCTCGCGCTGCAGCAGGTCGGGGTGGAGCAGGAAATCGTCACCGCGGCCTTCACTCTGGTTCTCGGCGCCGTCGCGCTGGCGGCGGGTCTGGCGTTTGGGCTGGGGAATCGGGAGCTGGCGGGCGAGATCACCCGGCGCTGGTACGAGCAAGGCCAGCGGCGCGACCGCCGCAAAACCGACAGGAAGCCGGGCGGTCCGCCCGACGAGACTCAGCTGCTGGACTGACCGCCCGCGCCGGCATCCGCCCCCGGCGCCGGCTCACTTCAGTCGGACGATCGTGCGCTGCTCGCCGTCCTTGAGCGCGCCGTAGACCGTGCCCTTGTTGCCAAACCCCGCCAGCGTCACGCCCGCAGGCAACCGCACCGTCCGCTCCCACGCGGCGTCCGGGCCGTACACGTCGTAGATCGCGTCGGTGGCATCCGCCGGCCGCGCGCGCTGCAGCCACACCTCGCCGAGCGGGTTGGTCATGCCCGTTTCGAATGGCGGCTTGGTCTCGGCGAACGGCCACTCGATCCGGAGCGTGTCCGGTAGTCCCCGGCCCTTGCCCTGCTCGCGGATGCGGGCGATGACGCGCTGCCTGTCGACGGCGGTCACGGGGACGCTCGTAAACGCGTGCGGCTTCCCTCGGATCCACACCCCTCCCGGCCCGCGCCATTCCACCTGATTCTCCCGTGCCCGCGCGACCCACACTCGTCCGTCGGGCAGCACTCCGAACAGGTCGTTCGGTCCGAAGATCTTGGCGACTTCCTGACCCTGCTCCCCGAATATTGCATTGCCGTACTCGGGTGAGGCGAGCCGGGCGATCGTGTCGATCCGTCCGGTCGCCAGCTCCACTCTGAACACCGCCACGCTGTCCGGCCGGACCACCTTACCCGGCTCGCCACCCCCCACAATCGACTCGTAGTCGGTCTTGTAGCCGAAGCCGCCGTGATCGTACGCGAGGATGGGCGTGGGGCCTCCGATCGACGGAAGCTGCAGCGCCTTGAGGGGCTGTCCGGCTTCGGACCACAACGTGGTACGCAGCGAGGCGAAATCCACCAGCGCCAACGTGTCACCCGCGAGGTGGGCGACCCACCCCGGGAACTTGTAGACGGATGGCGCCGCGCCGGGCGGGAGCGTGTCCACCCGCGTACCGATCGTATCCACCTTGCCGTTGCCGAAGTCGGCGCGCAGGAAGACCCGCCCCCTGGTGTCCGCGAATGCCACCCTGCCATCCCCCAGCTCGACCACGTTGCTGAGCTGGGCGAAGGTCACCGGGAGCCTGGCGTCGATCTTCAGCTCCTGGCCTTCGCTCGACCCGATGCTCTTGCACGCCGCCATCGCGGCGACCAGGACAGGCCAGCACGACCGGACCACGGACATCATGATGCTCCTTGCGGAAGGAGGGGTGGGACCACGATTTGCAGAATGCGTAGCTTGCTGCTGTCCGGCTCGATCGCGAGCGCCGCGCCGGCGGTCGCAGCCAAGATACGGCCGAACCCCCGCAGCCGGATCTCCCGAACCAAACGGCCGCCCCGGTCGACGACGTGCCAGCTTCCGGCCGAATCCAACGGCGATCGGCTCTTCTGTAACCACACCAGGCCGTCGGCGGAGGTGAACGCCCATTCGAAGGGGGGCTTCACAGGAGCGAACGGGAGCTGCTCCGCGGTGTTCCGCAGCTCGGGCGGAAAGGTGCGGAGGAACAGCTCCCGGTCCGCTCGGGTGACCTCGAGCACGCGATCGGGCAGCGGGTCGCCGCGCGTCCACCGGCCCGCGGAGTCCCTCCAGTCCACGCGATTCTGGTAGACCCGCGCCACCCAGAGGGAGCCATCCGCCAGCGCCCCCCACTGGTCCGTGCCGCTGAACACGCGGCGCTCGAACCGGCGCCCGGCATCGCTCTGCACCTCCGCGATGTCGAACGGGACCAGGCGGGCCAGCGTGTCAAGCCGGGAGAAATCCGGGGGCGTCCGGACGACGGCGGCCGAGTCGCGGTTGCCGGCGCCGTCGCGGCCCGCGGGAGGGAGCATGGGCACGTAGAAACGGCCGTTGGCGTCCCGCATGCGAGGGAGCGCGCCGCGGGTCGAATTCGCCGCTGGGACCGCACGGCCAAGGTGTCCGTCCGCGCTCCAAACGGTCACGCGGCGCAGGCCCCAGTCGGCGACCCAGAGCGAGTCGCCCGATCGAAACAACGCGAAGGGATTCCGCAGCTCGGCCGTCTTGGCGCCGCCAAGCGGCTCGACCCGTCGGGCGCCGAAGTCCACGATCGCGACCACGCCGGCCCCCTCGGAAACGACGGCCCAGCGCCCCGCG
>DATHMJ010000195.1:0-6248 GCA_035487215.1 Gemmatimonadales bacterium | reverse complement strand
CGATCACGGCGCCGGCGGATCAGGAAGAAGGGACCGAGATGGTGGTCGCCGGCTGGCTCAAGGACGTCGGTGATCAGGTCGCCGAGAATGAGCCGCTGCTGGAGATCAGCACCGACAAAGTGACCGTGGAGATCGCCTCTCCCGCCGCCGGTATTCTGCGCGAAATCGTCAAATCAGCGGAGCAGCCGGTCGGGGCGGGAGAGGTGCTGGGCCGGATCGAGAGGGGTGAGAGCCGCGCCGAGGCCGCAGCAGCCGGAGCCCCCCGGTCCGCCGCTCCCAGCGCCCCCGGTGCGTCCGCGGCCTCAGCGGCGGAGCTGACCCCCGCCGTCCGCCGTCTGCTCGCGGAGCACGGACTTCAGGCCTCAGCCATCAGCGGCACGGGCCGGGACGGACGGATCACGGTGCAGGACGTCGAGGCGCATCTCGCCGCTCGGAAGGGAGCGCCTGGGAAGGCCGACTCGCCGAGCGTGGCGGCCGGGGCGAGCGCGATTCCCAGCCGCAGGGTGCCCCACACCGGGATGCGTCGCAGCATCGCCCAGCACATGGTCCAGAGCGTCGCGACGGCTCCGCACGTCACCGCGGTGTTCGAGGCCGACCTTTCGGCGATCCTGGCTCACCGGGAGGCGAACCGAGCCGCGTTGGAGGCGGACGGGGTCAAGCTGACCTATACCGCGTACTTCGTCGCCGCCAGCGTCGCCGCGCTTCAGGCGGTGCCCGAGGTCAACAGCCGCTGGCACGACGATGCACTGGAGCTGTTCGAGGACTGCAACATCGGCGTCGCTACGGCTTTGCCTCAGGGCGGCCTCATCCTGCCCGTCATCCTTCGAGCTCAGACGCTCGACCTCAAGGCCATCGCGGAGCGGCTGCAGGATCTCACCAACCGTGCTCGCACCGGCGCGCTCACGCCGAAGGATGTCCAGCACGGGACGTTCTCGATCTCGAATCACGGGGTGAGCGGCAGCCTGGTCGCCGCGCCGATCGTGATTCCCCAGCCGCAATCAGCGATACTCGGCGTCGGCAAACTGCAGCGCCGCACGGTGGTGAGGGAGCGAGGTGGCAAGGATGCGGTGGAGGTCCGGCCGATGTGCTACGTCACGCTCACGATCGATCACCGCGTGCTCGACGGCTATCAGGCGAACGCGTTTCTTACTCGGTGGGTCGAGGTGATCGAGGGCTGGGCGTAGGGGAGGGCTCTTTCGTCCGGAGAAGCTCCGCTCGCGCACCCACCAACAAATTTTTTAGTGGGTGTGAAACAGAGCTCCACCTGCCTGAGGAGTCCTCTGTGCCTCCAGTCGAAGTACCTACAGCGGCTTGAACTCCTCGAACGGCTGCCTGCAGTGGTGGCAGTAATGAATGGCCTTGCACGCGGTCGCCCCGAACTCGCTCTTCCTTTCGGTATTCGACGATCCACAAAACGGACAATCGACGTGGCGCACCGATGACGTCAGCGGGACCAGCTCCTGATCGGTCGGCGCTCGACCCGGAGCAGCGATGCCGTACGCTTTGAGCTTCGCCTTGGCCTCGTCGCTCAGCCAGTCGGTGGTCCACGGCGGCGAGTATACCGTGCGGAGCTCGACCTTTTCGCGGCCGTGCGCCCGGAGCGCCGCCACGATATCGTCTTCGATCACTCGCATCGCCGGACAGCCCGAATAGGTCGGGGTCACATCGACCCGCACCACCCCGTCGGGCCCGACTTCCACCGCCCGCACGATCCCCAGCTCCACGATGTCCAGCGCCGGCACCTCGGGATCGGGGATGCTGCGCAGCAGATCCAGCAGCTCGAGGCCGGCGTCCGCGCGACTCACCACTTGGCCCCCGGGTGTGATCGGGCGAGGATCTGCATCTCGCTCAAAAGATGGCCCAGGTGCTCGGTGTGCCGCCCCTGTCGCCCACCGGAATGCATGTACCCGTTCGCCGGCAGCGTGAGGGTCGCTCGGCGCACGACGTCGCTCACGACTTCACGCCAGGCCGGCTCGAGCATGGCGGGATTGGGCACGCCGCTGTCGGCGAGGGAACGCTCCACCTCGTCGCCCACGAACAGCTCGCCGGTGTAGGACCAGAGGTCGTCGAGGGCCGTCTGCGCCCGCCGATGGCTCTCTTCGGTGCCGTCACCCAACCGGATCACCCATTCCGCGCTGTGGCGGATGTGATACCGTGCCTCCTTGTGCGCCTTGGCGGCGATCCCGGCCAGCTCGGCGTGCGATGCGCTCTGCAATTTCTCCAGCAGGAGCACGCTCCAGGCATCGAAGAGGAACTGTCGCACGATGGTGCGGCCGAAGTCGCCGTTGGGCAGCTCGACCAGATTGACGTTGCGGAAGTCGATGGCGTCGCGCAGATAGGCGAGCGCGTCTTCGTCCCGCTCTTTGTCTTCCACCTTGCCCGCCAGCTTGAGGCAGTGCGTCGCCTGGCCGAGGAGGTCGAGCGCGAGGTTGGCGAGGGCGATGTCCTCTTCCAGCACGGGCCCATGCCCGCACCATTCGGAGAGCCGGTGGCCGAGGACCAGGCGGTCGTCGCCGACGCGGAGCAGGTACTCGAAGAGTGCGGTCACGTTAGGGGGCGCCTGACAGAGCGGTCTGTGGCGCGCGCGAGCCGCTGGGGCGGGGGCTCGGGAGGGGCGCGTCAGGTCGCGTCCTTCTGGGTATCGGGAACCCCGCAGGCGGCGCAGGCGCCCCGGGGGAGGCTGGCCAAGCCCCCCCCAGGGCGTCCGCGCCTCCTGCGGCCCACCGGTCCCAGAAGACGCGACCGTCTGGCGCCCCGGACGAGCTCTCGCCCCAGCGGGAGCGCTCGCCACCGATGGACCGCCCCGTCGAGCGCACCCTACTCAACGCGCACTCCTCGAGGCGTGCGATAGAACTGCGGATGGCGATAGGGCTTGTCGTCAGCGGGATCGAAGAAGGGGCCGCGCTCGCCCGGACTCGACGCGACGATCGCGGCGCTCGGCACGACCCACAGGCTCACGACCTCACCGCGGCGGCCGTAAACGTCGCGGGCGTTCTGGAGGGCCAGCTCCGCGTCGGGCGCGTGGACGCTGCCCGCGTGCTCGTGGGGCGCGCCGAGCTTCGCCTGGGTGAAGACTTCCCAGAGCGGCCACTGGTCGTTCGCGGTGTCCGGCTGATTTGCTCCGGCGGCCATCGTCCCTTCCCCGCCCGCTCCGGCCGTCAGGCCGCGGACGCGGCGCGCTGGCGCTGCTTCTCGGCGTACGCCGCCGCCGCCTCGCGCACCCAGGCCCCCTGGTCGTGCGCGGCTCGCCGGGCGGCGAGGCGCTCCCGATTGCACGGGCCGTTTCCGTTGATGACCTGCTTGAACTCCGCCCAATCGATCTCGCCGTACTCCCAGTGCTTGGTGGCGGCGTCGAAGCGGAGCTTGGGATCGGGCAGCGTCAGCTTCACCGCCTGGGCCTGGGCCACGGTCAGGTCGACGAACCGCTGGCGCAGCTCGTCGTTGCTGAAGCGCTTCACCCGCCAGCGGAGCAGATCGGCGCTGTTGGGGGAGTTGGCGTCGCTGGGGCCGAACATCATCAGGGTCGGCCACCACCACCGATTCACCGCGTCCTGCACCATGGCACGCTGCGCGGGCGTTCCGTCGGCCATGGTGGCGACGATCTCATAGCCCTGCCGCTTGTGGAAGTTCTCTTCCTTGCAGATGCGCACCATCGCGCGCGCGTACGGCCCGTACGAGGCCTTCGCCAGCACCGTCTGATTCACGATCGCCGCACCGTCGACGAACCATCCGATGACGCCGATGTCGGCCCACGTCAGCGTCGGGTAGTTGAAGATGCTGGAGTACTTCGCCTTGCCGGTGAGGAGCTGGTCATTCAGCTCGGCCCGGGCCACGCCCAGCGTTTCCGTGGCGCAATAGATGTAGAGTCCGTGGCCCGCCTCGTCCTGGACCTTGGCCAGCAGGCACAGCTTGCGCCGGAGCGAAGGCGCGCGCGTGATCCAGTTGCCCTCCGGCAGCATGCCCACTATCTCCGAGTGGGCATGCTGCGACATCATTCGGACCAGCTGGTGCCGGTAGCGCTCCGGCATCCAGTCCTTGGGCTCGATCGTCTCGCCGGCGGCGATCCGGGCCTCGAACGCGGAATTCTCCGCGGAGCCTTCCTGGACCGAGGATGCGGAAGTGGGCATCTCGCAATTTTACCGGTCCCCCTGAGGGAAGGGAAGCCGTGACTCACTCTGCCACCCACGACCCGGGCACCGTCGCCGTGCGGGTAGCTGACGGCGTCGCCAGCGTGACCTTCGGGCATCCCAAGGGAAATTCGCTGCCGGGACCGCTGCTCGCCGAGTTGGCGGCGCGGATCACGGCCCTCGGCCCGGACCCGCGCGCGAGCGTGATCGTGCTCCGGAGCGAGGGTGCGGGCGCCTTCTGCGCGGGTGCGTCCTTCACCGAGCTGTCGGCGATCGCCGACGCCGAGTCCGGCACGCGATTCTTCATGGGATTCGCGAACCTGATCAACGCGATGCGGGAGTGCCCCAAGCTCATCGTGGCCCGGGTGCACGGGAAGGCGGTCGGCGGGGGCGTGGGCATGGTGGCCGCTGCCGACTACGCGCTCGCAGCCACGGCGGCGCAGGTGAAGCTCAGCGAGCTGGCGGTCGGGATCGGTCCGTTCGTGGTGGGTCCGGTGATCGAGCGGCGGATTGGCATGGGAAACTACGCCGCGCTTGCGCTCGATGCGATCGCGTGGCGGAGCGCCGAGTGGGCGCATCAGCGCGGCCTGTACGCGGAGCTGCACCAGGACGTCACGGCCCTGGACGCGCGGGTGGCGGCGTTCGCCCGCCAGCTCGCGGGCAGTAATCCCGAGGCACTGGCTTCGATGAAGCGAGTCCTGTGGGAGGGGACGGAGCATTGGAGGGAGCTATTGGCGACACGAGCCCGGCTGAGCGGGAGACTGGTGGTTTCGGAGGCCGCCCGTCGGGCCATCGAAAGTCTATCGAAGTGAAACGCCTGTTAGAGGGAATCGGTATCTCAGCACCTCGCAACGACCTGCCGCGGTTCGCCCGGGCCTCGCCCGCGCTCCGTCCTCCGGAGCGTGACCGGCAAGGGCACCCGTGGTCGACCTCCCCCGCCCCCACGTTCACGGCTAGTGCCTTGCAGATACGCAGGATAGCGCCGCCGCTGCAGGGCGGCCCGGCCCACCCACTCTCCCGCCGGAGGCCCCGGCATGCCTCTCGCCCCCCTGGACACCGAAGCCGCCGAGCCTCACTGCGACCCGCACAGGTGCGGTCGCTGGCGGGTCGGGGCACTCTGGGAGGGCGTCATGCGCGTAGCGAGACAGTGCAGACAGGTGGCGGTTGCTTCCGTCCTGGTCGGAGCGCTGGCCGCCGGTTCGGCCGCCGCGCCGCGATCCCTCGCGGCGCAGCAGATCTCTCAGGGGGGCCACGCTGATGTCGCCGTGATCCTTCGCTCCTCGACCACGGGCTTCGGCCTCGAGCTGGCCAAGCTCGTCACCGATCACTTCGGGATCCGGGTCGGCGGCAACTACTTCAAGTTCAGTACGTCCGCCACCAAGTCCAGCGTCGACTACGATGCCTCGCTCAAGATGCACGGCATCAGCGGGCTCATCGACTTCTTTCCCTCCGCGCGAGGCAGCTTCCACCTGACCGGCGGCGTCATCACCAATCCGATCACCGTGAGCGGTACGGGCAAGCCCAATGCGTCCGGGACGTTCACGCTGAACGGGCACACGTACACTACGGCGCAGGTCGGGATCCTGACGGGCGAGGCCAAGTATCCCGACGCAGGGCCGTACCTCGGCCTGGGCTTCGGAACCCCGGCGCGAAAGGGGCCGTTCGCGTTCTTCTTCGACCTGGGGGCGATGATCGGCCAACCGACCGTCACGCTCGGAGCGAGCGGTGCGGCGGCGGGCTCGCAGCTGGCGGCGGATCTTCAGGCGCAGGCGGACACGACGCAACACGACATCCGGAAGTACGCCAAGGTGTACCCGGTGCTTTCGACGGGGCTGGCGTTCCGGTTCTGATTCCGAGTTAGGGCGGACGGACAGCACGGCGAGCCGGTTCTCATCGAGAGCGGCTCGCCGTTCGTCGTTTCGCCCCTGCCACGTTGGCGGCGCGCCGCGCAAGACCCTGGGACCGCATCAACCCCCACATTCTCCAGCAGCAACCCCAGCAGGGTCAACCGTTGGGCCTCGCTCCAGAGGAGCTTCCCGTCGCACATCTCGAACTTTTCCGGCGTGAGCTCGAACCGGGCCACTTCCGGTATGGGTTCCTTGGGATCCAAACCAGGCTCGT
>DATHMJ010000194.1:0-2725 GCA_035487215.1 Gemmatimonadales bacterium | reverse complement strand
TACCGCATTCACGAACGCGACGCAGATCCTCGAGCCCTTCAAGGGCGTCAAGAAGGTCACGATCGAGGAATACTTCACCTCCGGCCACCGCACTTGCCAGGGCTGCGAGTCGGCCCTGGTGATGAAGCTGATGGTCAAGGCGGCGGGCCCGCGCACCATCGTGCTCGGCTCCACCGGCTGCATGTACGTGGCCAATACGACCTACTACACCACTCCGTGGGTGGTGCCGTGGATGCACACCCAGCTCGGCTCCTCCGGCTCGGCCGCCCTCGGGACCGCCGCGGGGCTGAAGGCGCTCATGAAGAAGGGCAAGATGAAGTCGGAGCCGATCAACGTCATCGCCTTCTGCGGGGACGGCGGCGGGGCCGACATGGGGCTGGGCGCGATCTCCGCGACCCTGACCCACAAGGAGTACAACTCGCTGATCCTGCTCTACGACAACGAGTCGTACGCCAACACCGACATCCAGCTCTCCGGCTCGACCCCCTACGGGGCCAACACCACGTTCAGCCCGCCGGGCTCGGTCAAGCGCATCATTCACACCCGGTGGAAGAAGAACACCGCGGGCATGCTGGCCGCCGACCACACCGAGTGCCGCTACGTGGCCACGGTATGCGCTTCGTACGCCGTCGAGATGATGAACAAGGTGCGCAAGGCGCTGACTATCGGCGGCCCCACGTTCATCCACTCGCTCGACCCGTGCCCGAAGGGCTGGGACTACGATCCGATGCTCTCCCACGAGCTGGGCGAGCTGGCGGTCGAGACCGGCATCTTCCCGCTCTACGAGGTGGAGAACGGGGTGGTGCGCCACTACGGCAAGACCAAGGCCATCGTGGAGGGCCGCCCGCGCAAGCCGGTCCGCGAGTACCTGCTCAAGCAGGGTCGCTTCGCTCACTTCACGGAAGAGGACCTTGAGTACTTTCAGAAGAAGGTGGACGCGATGTGGGATACGTGGGAGATCCCCGGCGTGATCCCGTTCCGCCGGGAGGCCTCGGCCAAGTAGAGGTTCGCCCTGCCCCCGGGGGGCCAGGCCCGCGCGGAAGCGTCCGGGGCCTGGCTCTTTTGCGTATCTGGCGGCAGGGTGGCAAGGAGGACGCGGCATGGATCGTCGACGGCGACGGACCGATACGCGACCCGCAACGGCCGGGACACTCTGTGACCTCGGGAGGGGACTCGATGGCTAGCGGTGCGTCCCCGGGCACCGGCGAGCGCGTGGGGCGCCGATGGTGGAGGCTCCTGGCCGGCGTCATCGCCATGATGGCCATCGCCAACCTGCAGTACGCATGGACCCTGTTCACCATTCCGCTGACGCAGGCGCTCAACGTGAAGCTGTCCGCCGTGCAGATCACGTTCACGCTCTTCATCCTGACGGAGACGTGGCTCGTGCCGTTCGAGGGGTACCTGGTCGACCGGCTCGGCGCCCGACTCATCGTCACGTGGGGTGGGATCCTGGTGGGCATGAGCTGGGTCGGGTCCGGGATGGTGCACTCGCTGGGGGCCCTGTACCTCGTGTACTCGGTCGGCGGCATTGGGGCGGGGGCGGTCTACGGTGCGTGCGTCGGCACCGCGCTCAAATGGTTCCCGGACCACCGCGGCTTGGCCGCCGGCGCCACAGCCGGCGCGTACGGCTTCGGGACGGCCCTGACGGTGCTCCCGATCCAGCGCATGATCGCCAACAGTGGCTACGAGGCGGCTTTCATCACCTGGGGCATCATCCAGGGGATCGTCGTGGTCGCCGCCGCTCAGTTCATGGTGGCACCACCGAAAGGGTGGAAGCCGGCCGGCTGGGAGCAGATCGCCTCCAAGATCAAGGACACGGTACATCAGTCGGCGATGAGCTACTCGCCCTTGCAGATGATACGGACCGGGACATTCTGGATGATGTATTTCATCATGACGCTGGTGGCGTTCGGCGGCTTGATGGTCACGGCCCAGCTCAAGCCCATCGCTGCGGCGTACCACTTGGACCAGACCGTCGTGCTCCTTGGGACCACGGCGCTGGGCATGGCGCTCATACTCGACCGCGTCCTCAACGGTCTGACGCGGCCATTCTGGGGCTGGATCTCGGACCACATCGGCCGCTACAACACCATGGCCATCGCCTTTGCCGCCGAGGCCGCGGCCATCTTCGCGCTCCTGCAGCTGGTCCACGATCCCATTTGGTTCGTCGTCCTGACCGGGTTCACCTTCTTCGCGTGGGGCGAGATCTTCTCGCTCTTCCCGGCTGCCATCGGAGACGTCTTCGGGCCTGACTTTGCGACGACCAACTACGGCATCCAGTACACCGCGAAGGGCCTCGCCTCGATTTTCGCTGGTTGGGGCGCCGCCCGGATCATGGAGGCCGCGGGCTCGTGGATCCCCGTGTTCTGGGTCGCCGTCGCGTGCGACCTCCTGGCCGCCGGACTGGCGTTGTTCTGGCTGAAACCGCTCGTGGTGAGGATCACGACTCGGCGGCACGACGCGGCGGTGGTGACGGCGGAGGCCGCGACGGCGCGCACGCGCTGACGAGATTGTCTGGCGGACATCGTGGCGTGGCTCACCCGGGCCGCATGGGAGTTGTTCGCTCGCTCCGCGCACGGTGCCCGCGCCCCAGCTCGCACGGCGGCCGGTGTACCCTGGTATCGAGGCCAACTGCTAACCGTGGCACCGAATGGAAATGCGCCCCGAACCGGACTTCGACGCTCGCCGGTTCGCGATGGGCTTCCGTAACCTCGTGCTCTCCGAA
>DATHMJ010000193.1:0-3668 GCA_035487215.1 Gemmatimonadales bacterium | reverse complement strand
CGGCCGGTTCGGACGCCGCTGCCCCTCCTCGGCGGCGCCAAGCGCCTCCCACAGCGGTCCCCCAGATCACCGAGTCGTCGGCCCCGAAGATCAAGCCATCGAGCAGGTTGTCGGCATCCAGACCAGCGAGATAGGGCGAGTCGAGGTCGACCGCGACCAGGTCGGCCCAGCACCCGGGCTCGATCCGACCGGCCTCGACGCCCAGGGCCCGCGCCCCTCCGGCCGTAGCGGCGTCGAGAAGCGATGGCGCCACCCGTCCGGCCGGGTCGGTCAGGACTCCCCGCCGGCCGAGTCGGAGCCGCTGCCCGTACTCTAGCCAGCGCATCTCCTCCAGGAATCCGATCCGGGAATTGGAGTCGGTGCCGAGACTCGTCCCGACGGCGCCGTGAACCAGGTCGAGCGCCGGTAGTCCGTCGCCGAGATTGGCCTCGGTAAGCGGGCAGATACACACGGCCCCGCCCGCGGCGAGAAATCGCTTCATGTCAGCCGCGTCGGTGTGGGTGCAGTGCACCGCCGTAAAGTTGCCATCGATGGCGAGCGCGTCGAGCAGCGCGGCCATCGGCCGGCGCCCGTGCGCCGCCACGTATTCGGCGATTTCGGCCACCTGCTCCTCGACGTGCATGTGGAAGGGCAGGCCCCGTCGTCCCGCTTCGGCGTGGAGGGCGGCGATGTCGGCGAGGGGGACGGCCCGGATGCTGTGCGCGACGACGCCGAGCGTCTGGAGATCTGGATCGCGGATCGAGTCGAGTCGATCCATCTGCGCCCAGTAGCCGTCGAGGCCTTCCGAGCGGAATCGGCGCTGCGCGCCCTGAAGCGGCCGCCCGACCCCGCCGGTCGCGTAGAACGCGCTGAGCAACACGACTCGGATGCCGACGGTTCGCGCCGCATGCAGCACGACGCTGTCGAACGTGTAGTCCGGCTCCGGGCCGGCATGGTGGAGATAGTGAAACTCGCCCACCGTGGTGATCCCCGCGTCCCGCATCTCCGAGAACGCCCGCACGTACGTCTCGCGCGCCGTATCGGGATTGAGGGTGGCGGCCAGGTCGTACATCGCCTCGCGCCAGGTCCAAAAGCTGCCCGCGCCCTGAGGAAAGCGCTCAGCGTGGCCCCGCAAGGCCCGCTGGAACCCGTGCGAGTGCGCGTTCACGAAACCGGGCAGAACTGCCCGGCGGGGTAAGGGGAGGGTCGTCGGCGGCGCCTGCCGGCCAACCGCGGTGATCCGGCCGTCGGGCCCGACCGCGATCCGGATGCCCGACTCGAATCGCGCGCCCGTCCACGTCAGATCGGCCTCCATCACGTGACCGGTCATGGGCTCACCCGGTCGGCGCGAGGCACAAGTCTCGGACCACGGCGGCCACCAGATCCCCTGCGCGCTCGAACTCCGCGACGGGGAGCCACTCATCGGGCTTGTGCGCCGCCCGGATGGAGCCCGGCCCGAACACCAGACAGTCGAGTCCCAGCCGGCCAAGCCAGCCGGCGTCCGTGGTGAACGACACCGCCCGCGAGCCGTTCTGCCCCGCGAGCTCACAGAGCACGCCGTGAATCGGCGCATCCTCCGAGGTTGCCATCGCCGGGCTTTCGTTGATCGGCTCGAGACGGTACGCCTCGGGGCCCACGGCACGCTCCACCGCGCGGCGCACGCGCTCGGTCACCTCAGCCCCGGTCATTCCCGGGAGCAGCCGGAGGCCGATCTCCAGGGTGCAGCGGTCTGGGATGACGTTGAGGGCGGTGCCGCCCGTGATGGTCGCGGGGTTGATCGTCGCGAAGCGCACTTCGCCGAAGGCGGCGGCCTCGGCGGGAGCCTCGTGCTCAAACTCGCGTCCAAGCTCCCCGAGCGCCTGAATGACGGCACCAGCCATTTCGATCGCGTTCTTGCCGGAGGCGGGGTAGGCACTGTGGCCGGGACGACCCAGGAGAATGATCCGAAGCTTGAGGTGCCCTTTGTGCATTCGCACGACCTCGAGTGAGGTCGGCTCCCCGATGATGGCGGCGCGGGGCAGCGACTCCGAGGCGGGCCAGGTTTCGACCAGGTGGCGGGCCCCGAGCGTGCCCAGCTCCTCGTCATACGTGAATACCAGGGCGAGCGGGTGCTCGAGCGACGGGGGGGCCAACGCGAACTGTTCGACCGCGAGGGCGAGAAATCCCTTCATGTCGCACACTCCGCGGCCCACGTAGCGATCGTTCCGGCGGGTCAGCACCAGCGGGTCGGTGGTCCATTCCGGCTCGCCGAATGGCACCGTATCCATGTGGCCGGAAAGCACGAGCCCGCTCCCGTCGGGGCGCACCGGACCG
Source organism: Gemmatimonadales bacterium (assembly GCA_035487215.1). Lineage (GTDB taxonomy): Bacteria > Gemmatimonadota > Gemmatimonadetes > Gemmatimonadales > GWC2-71-9 > DASQPE01. The sequence continues at coordinate 1,376 of DATHMJ010000193.1, read as the reverse complement.
CGCGCCGCGACGACGTTGAGTTTGTCGCCATCGGCCGACTCGTTGCGCACGATGCGGACGCCGGGTGCGTCCACGTAATCGCAGACGAAGTCGGCGATGCCCCGGTTGCTCACCTGGCTGCGCGAGTCGAAGGCGATGAGGCGCCGAAGCAGCTCATCGCGGATCATGCGGCGCGCCAGCGGGTCACCCCGCCGATCACGGTCTCGACGCAGGCGTTCGGCCGGAAGTAGTAGAGCCAGTGATTCGCGTCCGGCGCGTCGATGATCGCGAAGTCCGCCGACTTCCCGGTCTCCAGCGACCCCACTTGAGCCTCCACGCCCGCCGCGCGCGCGGCGTAGATCGTGGCGCCCTTCAAGGCTTCCGCTGGGGTCATCCGCTGCAGGGTGCACGCGAGCGTCAGGGCCAAAGGAAGGTGCCAGCTCGGCGCGGAGCCGGGGTTGAAATCGGTGGCGACGGCGACGCGAACGCCGGCGTCGATCAATGCCCGGGCGGGCATGGGAGACTGGCCGAGATAGAGCGTGGCGATGGGGAGGCTCACGGCGACGACCGCGGCCTCGCGCAGCGCAGCGATGCCGCGCGGGGACACGCACTCGAGATGATCGGCGGACAGCGCCCCTACTTCCGCGGCCAGCTCCGCGCCGCCGCCCGCCGTGAGCTGATCCGCGTGAAGCCGCGGCTTGAGACCACGCTCTCGCCCCTTGAGTAGGATCCGCCGGGCCTCTTCCACGGTGAAGGCGGAGTCGTCCACGAACACGTCGCAGCAGCTGGCCAATCCGGCGGCGGACGCCGCGGGAATGATCCGGTCCAGCACGAGGGCCACGTACGCGTCGCGCCGATCGCGGTACTCCGGCGGCACGGCGTGCGCCGCGAGCAACGTCGACACCAGGCGTTGGGACCCGTGCTCGGCCAGGCGCTGGTACACCCGGAGCAGCTTCAGCTCCGACGCCTCGTCCAACCCATAGCCGCTCTTGCACTCGACCGTCGTCACGCCCAGCGCGAGCATTTCCGCGAGGAACCCCGCCGCCCGGGCCAGCAGCTCCGCCTCGGACGCCGCGCGGGTCGCGCGCATCGTCGCCGCGATCCCGCCGCCGCCGGCCGCGATGTCGCGGTAGGTCTCGCCTCGCAGCCGCCGCTCGAATTCGTCGGCGCGCCAGCCGCCGAAAGCCAGATGTGTGTGGCAGTCCACCAGACCGGGAACGACGAGTCGGCCGCCGGCATCGAGAACGTCACCGCTTCGCAGGCGGGGCGGTAGCTCGGCCTCCGGTCCCGCCCACACGATGCGTCCGTCGTCCCAAGCCAGAGCCGCTTGAGGAATGGCGTGGATGTCGGCCTGGGCACCGGCCGGTCGGCAGGTGGCGAGACACGCGATGTTCGTG
>DATHMJ010000192.1:0-2482 GCA_035487215.1 Gemmatimonadales bacterium | reverse complement strand
TGCGCGGCACTGCGCGCGCGCTCTTCCTGCCCGGAGATTATGTGTAGTACAGCCGGCATGCCTGCGGCACGAGACATGCTGCTCGAGCCCCCGCGGGGCGTGACGCCGGACGCGCGCACCCGCTTGATCAGAGGAGGAGAGACATGCGACCCGATCGTGACCCGCCGCCGACGGGGATGCGGCGACGCTTTACCCTCGCCTTCACGGCGTCGCTCCTGCTTTTGACCGCTCGCCCTGGTCAGGCCATGCGGGCGTGCGGCGATGACGTCGACGGGCACGGAAAGCGGGTGCCGTGTGCGTGCGGGGATCTGCTCGTCTCCTCGCGCACGCTGCGCAGGGCCGACCGCATCACTCGCAAGCGGTGCCGCGGAACCGGCCTCATGATCGCTGCGCCCGGTCCCGTGACCCTCGCGTTCGACGGACACACGATCCGGGGCCAGGGACAGGGGGTCGGCGTACTCGTCGTGCGCGGCAGTCTCTCGCTCCGCGGCCCGGGCACGATCGAGGGGTTCGGTACCGGCGCCGCCGCGCGCGGACCGACCGCGCTGGCGAGCGCGGTCGGGATGCGCTTCGCGGGCAACCGCGCGCAGGGGCTCGCGGTCGAGAGCGACGGCTATACGATCCAGGGCAACGTCGCCGAGAACAACGGCCGTGACGGGTTTGCCCTCGACGGCAAGGGCTATGCCGTGGATGGCAACCGGGCCACGGGCAACCAGCGGTACGGCTTCTACATGCTGGGCATGGGCGCGCACGTGGGCGGGGGGCTCGGCAACGAGGCCGTGCAGAACGCGAAGGCCGGCTTCTGGCTGTACGGCATGTGGCACCAGGAGGCCGGCGCGACCTCGACGGGAAACGGCGACTACGGCTTCTACTCCATGCTCTGGAACGCCTCGCTCACGGACATCCGGACCGATGACAACGCCAGCGACGGCCTCCGCGCGATGGGCATGTCGATCGCGGTGCAGGGCAGCAGCGCGAGCGGAAATCAAGGCTTCGGTGTGTGGGTGACGGGCGGGACGCTCGACGATCGTGGCGGCAACTCCGGCGCGGACAACGCCGGGCTCGCGGGAGCGACCGCGCTACCTCCGATGATGCTGCGCGAGAATTCACCCGCGCTGATCCAGTGCCGGGTCGGGACCATGGCATGCCGATGAGACGGCTCCTCCTTCCACTCCTGATCGTGCTGCTCGCCGCCGCGCGTCCCGCCGCGGCCGTCTGCACCGCGGCGGACGTCATGGCCTGCGGGAACAACTGCTGGACGTGTGTCGGCAACACGTGCACGCTCTCGAAGCTCCTCACGGTGACGCCGCCGACGCCGGCCGCGACGTGCACCTTCGACTTCGGTGCGCGCGACGTCGTGCTGAAGAGTGGGGGAAACGGTGGCTTCACCGCGGCACAGAACGCCTTCGAGATCAGGGCCCACGGCCTCACCATCGACACGAACGGCACGCTCAAGGCGAGCGGGAACCAGGTCACGCCCGGCGGCATCATCACGCTCACGCTGGGTGCGGGCGGCCTGACCGTGCTCAAGAAGGCGAACATGATCGATCTCACGGGCGCGGAGATGGCCGGCAGCTTCTCCGCCGGTGGCGGGACGTTCATCGTGCAGTCCGACGGTAACGTCACCATCGACGGCCCGGGTGTCGCGGCCGACGGTACCACCCCGAACGCGCAGGGCGGCAACGTCCTGATCACGGCCGGCCGGTATGCGGGCACGACCCTCGTGGTTGCCGGCAACATCGTCGTGACCGGGCCGGTGAGCGTGACCGCCAAGACGAACGGGTCCGGCGGCAACGTGACGCTCACGGCGAATGGCGGAACGGTCGACGTCGAGAACCAAATCCAGGTGGCGGGGGGTTCCAGCGGGGGCTCCATCTCCACGCAGTCGGACAAGGACACGACGCTCGGCACGATCCCGAGCGGCGGGCCGCTGTTCGTGGCCGACGGGACCGGCGATGCCGGGAGCGGCGGATGCATCGATGTCTTCGCCCGGGGCAAGATCGGCGGCAACAACGGCGTGACCGGCCGCACCCTCGCCCGGGGCAGCAACGCGTTCGTCACCACCAACGGTGGCGGCTGCGGCGGGATGGTCTCGATCGACGCGGTCGGCCCGCTCGTGCTGGGAGGCGGAAGCAACGGGGGAATCGACGTGTCCGGTGGCCAGCTCGGCTTCGGCGGCTCGATCTGCCTCATGACCGAGAATTCGGGAGCGGATCTGACGCTCGGTAGCCCGCTCGCCGCCAGCGCGGCCGGTTTGGGCTCCGGCGGCGGCTGCATCGACGTCTGCTCCGCCGGCCGTGCGTTGCTTCAGAGCGACATCGACGCCAGCGGCGACTGCGGGGGCGCGGTATGCGTGGGAGCGCTCTCCGACATCTCGGTCAACGCGCCCGCGCAATCGATCCGGGCGGACGGGGGCGGGAGCGTCGACCTGTGTGCGGGCGGGCTGGTCACGTTGGCGAGCCCGCTCCTCAGCGCCGCGGAG
>DATHMJ010000191.1:0-7985 GCA_035487215.1 Gemmatimonadales bacterium | reverse complement strand
ACACCCGATACGACAACGGCATCCCGATCGACGTCGACATCGATCCGACCGGTCCGCCGGCGGCGATCGTGGACAGCGGCGTCGCGTTCACGCACATCTACAACCTACTGGACTCGGCGGCGACGCATCTCACCAACGTCGGCGATGCGCCGTTCCCGTTCCAGATGAGCGCCGGGTATGCCGGATTTGACCGGACGCTCACCTTCCTCACGTTCAACCGGGCGCTGCGGGCGCGGGTCTCGGTCTACCGAAGCGACTACGCGGCGGCGCTCACGGCCCTGAGCGCGTCGTTCATCAACAGCACCGTTCCAATCAACCTCGGCCTGGGCGTGTACCACACTTTCTCGGCTGCCCCGGGCGACTCGACGAACAACCTGTTCGACCCCCAGTCACGTGCGCTGGTGGCGTATCCGACGCTGGAAACCGACGCGCAATTGCAGATCGACGGGGTCACGAAAGACGGGCGTTTTGTCGCTAAGACCACATTGTTGCCAACCCCGCATACCAGCTCGGGCCTCAGCTCCGACCGGGCACTCAACGTGTACCACGGCCCGTCGGATCCCGTGCCGATCATCCGGAACGAGGAGCTGATCCTGCTTCGTGCCGAGGCCAACATCGGTCTCGGCAACCTGGCGGCCGCGGTCACGGACATCAACCTCATCCGGCAGAACCCGCAGGCGAACCTGCCGCCGTACGCCGGTCCCGTCACGGCGCCGGCGCTTCTGGCCGAGGTGCTGTACAACAAGCGGTACTCGCTGCTCTTCGAGGGCGGGCACCGCTGGATCGACCTGCGGCACTACGGCCTGTTGGGCACGCTTGCGGTCGAGGTCACCGGCTCGGGCACCCGGCATCGCTTCATCCGGTTCCCGTTCCCGACGAACGAGTGTCTGGTGCGCACTCCACCGCCGGCGACGGGATGTGTCCCGGAGCCCGGCTTCTGACATGAATTGAGTAACCGTACCAACGGTATGAAGTGAGAGCGGGCCTCCGGTGACGGAGGCCCGCTCTTTCTGTCCGTGGTGCACCCGCCTAGGGTTTGTCGGTTTTCCCGGCCAGGATGCCGCCCCGTACCCGGATCGCCTTCGCGCTCGCCTTGGGGTCCGGCTCGACGTGGGCGTTCACCTGCTCGATGAGACGAACCTTCCCCGTCAGGGTCAGTGTGTCGGTTCCGCGTCGCACCTTGATGGGGAGATCCTGGCCCTCGGCGTTCCTGAATCGCGCGCGATACGCCGGTCCGAAGTTCGGGTCACTGATGGCCACGTCGCCGAGCGCCAGCAGCACGTCGCCGACGCGCACACCCGCCGCCTCGGCCGCGCTTCCGGGCTGCACCGCGGTGATCCGCACGCCCGCCGAGTCCGCGGCGCCGCCCAGTCCGAGGCGAGGCTCACGGATCGTGTCGGCGGCAAGGCGGAACCCGGCGAGCGCGAGCACCGCGTCGTAGGGATAGGGGTCGCGTCCATCGACGTACCGGGCATTGAAGTCGGTAAAGGACTTGCCGCCCGAGGCCCGGCTCACCGTCCCCCACCAGTCTGTGCCGGTGAAGCCACGCCCCGCCTTGTAGGTCGTGCGGTACAGCTCGCGCATCACATCGTCGAGAGAGCGGCGGTTGTCGGTGGCATCGCGAATGCTGATGTCGAGCAGGAGCCCGGCCAGCGAGCCCTTGGGGTAGTAGACGTAGCTGCTGCCGTCGGTCGGGTGGATCCAAGTGGAGACCGACGCGTCCTCGAGCGCCGTCGGCGGAGCCTCGGAGACGGTCTGGATTTTTTCGGCCGTGAGGCCCATGAAGATGGCCGAGTCCACGATGCCGCCCCGCACGAGCGCGAGATCGGCGTAGTAGTCCGTGATCCCTTCGCTCACCCACAGCCAGGGCGTCGGCTCCGGACGCTCGTACTCGTAGGGCACCATGTCCGCCGGCCGCAGCCGCTTGACGTTCCAGGCGTGGAAGATCTCGTGGGCCGTGATGGACGCGAGCAGCGGCGTCCCGATCATCATCGGATTGTAGATCCCCACATGCGAGCTTTGGTGCTCGAGCGCGCTCCCGCCACCGTAGGACGAGTCGAAGATCATCATCACGGAATACGTGTCCCACGGCGTCTCCTGGAACACCGAGGCCATCGCGGGGATCGCCTTCGCCACCTGGTCCCAGAAGGCCTTCCTGGTATCGCTTTGGAGGATGCCCGCGGGGTAGGTGGCAAGTCGCGTCACTTTGCCGTTGACGACCGAGCTATCGAGATCGAAGTGCCCCACGAAGAACGGCATGTCCACCAAATCGTGGTAATTCCGCTCGGTCCAGGTGCGCGATTGTCCGGTCGGTCGCATGCTGGTGACCACCAGCCAATCCGCGGGCGCCTGCACGGTCACGGTCGCGGGGAAATCGAACCCTCGGCCTTCGGCGTACGGGAACAGATTCGTCCCATTGAACAGCAGGAAGTCCGGCCGAGCCCAGGCCATCGCGTTGTCGAGCGTGTCGGCCAGGTAGTCGAACCGCACCGTCACGCGGCCCGCCCCCGCCGGCCGGATCCGCCAGGTGTCCGGATCCGCTTTGTCCCAGAAGAGCGACTTCCCGCCGGCCGTCACCACGAAGTGGGAAGCCCAGCGCGCGAAGTTGCTGATCTCGTACGCGCCGGGCGTCCAGGCCGGGAGCGACAGGAGGATCGGCGCGGTCCCGGGCCCCACATCGAACGACATCGCGACCTGCACCGTCCGCCGCGCCGCGGTGGCCGAGTCGAAGGCCAGATCGTAGCGGATGTTTGAGATGGGGGCGGAGCGGTTAGCGGCAGACGGGGCAGGCGCTGAGGCCTTTCCGGGGGCTCCAGGGCGCTGGGCGACGACCGTGCCGGCGCAGACGAGAAGCAGGGTGGTACAGACGCAGAGGCGTCGCATGAGGTCCTCGGTGGCGGCGATCGTGACGTGAGGCCGGGGGAAAGCTACACCCACCACGTGGCCGCGTCAGGCATCCCGGCGCGGCGGCGCCATCGAGAGGGTCGATGCACCGGCTGCCGCCGCGCCGTCGGCCTGAATGGCCAACTCACCCTCCCAACGGGCCACGACCGCGGTGGCGAGGCAGTTGCCCACGAGATTCACCATCGTCCTGGCCATGTCCATGACTTCGTCCACGCCCAGTATCACGGCAACGCCCTCGAGCGGCAGCCCGAACGCCGTGAGCGTTCCCGAGAGCACGACGAGTGACGCGCGGGGAACACCGGCGATGCCCTTACTCGTGATGAGCAGGGTGAGCATCATGAACAGCTGTTGCCCCAGCGTGAGGTCCACTCCCGCTGCCTGCGCCACGAAGAGCGAGGCCACGCCCAGGTACAGGGTCGAGCCGTCGAGGTTGAACGAGTAGCCGGTCGGCATGACGAAGGCGACGATTCGCTTCGGCACGCCGAATTCCACCATACGTTGCATGGCCAGCGGCAACGCGGCGTCGGAAGAGGTGGTGGTGAACGCGATGATCGCCGGGTCCTTCACCATCCGCGCGAAGCGTCCGATCGGAATCCGGGCGAGAAGTGCCGCCGGCAGGAAAGCGGCAAGCCCGAACACGAGCAGCGCGCCGTACAGCGTGAGGATCAGCTTCGCGAGGTTCACGAGCACGCCGAGGCCGCTGTGGCTCACGGTGACAGCCAGGGCCGCGCCGATGCCGATCGGCGCGTACTTCATCACCAGGCCCACGAACTTGAACATCACCTCCATCAACCCTTCGGCGAACTCGAGCATCACCTCTTTGGGCCGGCCCCTCACTTGGGTGAGGGCAAGCGCGAACAGCGTGGCCCAGAACACGACCTGGAGTACCTCACCATTGGCCGCCGCCTCGATGAAGCTGCGGGGGACGATGTGCTCGAGGAATCCGCCGAACGTGGTCGGCGCTGCCTGGGGGATGGGGGCGTTGGGATCCGGAGGCGGGAGCGTCACGCCGACGCCGGGCTTCACCAAGTTGCCGGCCACGAGGCCGATGACCAACGCGACCGTCGTCATCAGCCAGAAGTAACCGATGGACTTGATCGCCAGCCGGCCGATCCGCTTGAGGTCGTCGCCGTGTCCCGCGATGCCGATCACGAGCGTGCCGAAGATGATCGGCACGACCACGGACTTGATCATGCGCAGGAATACGGTGGAGAGTGGCCGCAGCTCGACGGCGAAGCCGGGCGCCAGCCAGCCGATGAGGATGCCGGCGGCCATGCCGGCGAAGATCCAGCCGGTGAGCGAGATTCGGCGAAGCGCGTTCAGCTTAGCGCTCGCTGTTGGCCGTCACCAGCGCGCCCGCTTTCCCTTCGACGGCCGCCAGCGCCGCTCCATGCGAGGCGGCAAACTTGGCGACGCCTTCCTCTTCCAGCTCGCGGGCGATGGTCGGGAGATCGATGCCCAGCTCTGCCAGAGCGCTCATCTGCGCGGGCGCGGCTCGAATGCCGTCGGGGATGCGGACTTCGGGACGCCCATGGTCGCGATAGGCGGCGAAGGTCTCGGGCGGCAGGGTATCGACCGTGTTGGGGGCGACCAGTGCCTCGACGTAGTGAACGTCGGCGTAGTGCGGATCCTTGGTGCTGGTGGATGCCCACAAGGGCCGCTGTGCATGAGCGGCCTTGGCCGCGAGAGTGGTCCAGCGAGCGCTCGATGTGCGGCGCTCGAAGGCCTGGTAGGCGAGGCACGCGTTGGCGATCGCGATCCGCCCGCGGAGTCCGGCAGGATCGCCGGCGCGGTCGAGCATGGGGTCCACCTTGCTGTCGACCCGGCTCACGAAGAAGCTCGCGACCGACGCGATCCGGCCCAGGTCGTGTCCCCGGCCCAGGCGCGCCTCCAGCCCCGCCTCGTACGCGGAAACGACCTCCTCGTACCGCTCGACCGAGAAGAGCAGCGTGACGTTCACGTTGATCCCCAGGCCGATGCAGTGCGTGATGGCGGGCAGACCGGCGCGAGTGCCGGGAATCTTGATCATGGCGTTGGGCCGTCCCACCGATCGCCAGAGGCGCTCGGCCTCGCGGATCGTCGCGCGCGTGTCGTGGGCCAGCGCCGGCGAAACCTCGATGGACACCAGACCATCGTGACCCATCGCCCGCTCGTACACGGGCGCGAACAGGTCGCACGCGGCCCGCACGTCCGCGATCGCCAGCGCTTCGAAGATCTCTCCCGCCGAATGTCCCGACGACGCGAGCCGGCGAATGTCCGCGTCGTAGCGGTCACCGCCCGTGACCGCCTTCTCGAAGATGGTGGGATTGGTGGTCATCCCAAGAAGCCCATCCTCCGCGATGAGCCGCGCCAGCTCGCCGGACGCGACCAGGTCGCGGGTGATGAAATCGTACCAGGGGCTCTGGCCCAGCTGGCCGAGTCGGACGAGCGGGTTCGCGGTCACGGGGTGATTCTTCCGAGCACGCCCCGCACAGCGGCGCAAGCCCGTTCAGTCGTGAAGCCGAACTCGGAAAACAGGCGCTCCGCTGGCGCTGACGCTCCGAACGATTCCATGGCGATCATCACGCCGTCTTCGGTGACGTAGCGTAACCACCCCAAAGGAGACGCCGCCTCGATACCGACGCGGGCGCGGATGGCAGGTGGGAGTACCGACTCACGGTATGCCGGCTGCTGCGCCTCGAACAATTCCCAGGATGGTAACGACACGACGCGGGCGCGGATCCCGTCGGCCAGGAGGCGTTCGGCCGCGGCGAGGGCCACGTGCACCTCGGAGCCCGTACCGATCAGGATGGCCTCGGGGCTCCCTGGCGGATCCCACAACACGTACCCGCCTCGGGCCACGCCGTCGGCGGAGGCGAGCTTGGCGCGGTCGAGCACGGGGAGCTTCTGGCGCGTGAGCACCAGGACGACCGGCCCCGTCCGGTGCCGGATCGCCGCACGCCAGGCTTCGACGGTTTCGGTGGCATCGGCCGGACGCAGCACCAGCATTCCGGGGATGGCGCGGAGCATCGCGAGCTGCTCGACGGGCTGGTGGGTCGGCCCGTCTTCTCCCAGGCCGATCGAGTCGTGCGTGCCGACGTAAATGACCGGCAGCTTCATCAACGCGGCGAGCCGGATCGCCGGCTTCATGTAGTCGGTGAATATGAGGAACGTGCTCCCGAACGGTCGCACGGCTCCATGCGCGGCCATGCCGTTGAGCGCCGCGGCCATGCCGTGCTCACGCACGCCCCAATGGATCTCGCGGCCCGTGGAGGCGGGTCCGAGCGTCCCGACCTGCTTGAGCTGCGTGCCGGTGCTGCCCGCCAGGTCCGCCGACCCCCCGGCCAGCTCGGGCAGCACGCCAGCGAGAGCGGTCAGCACCTGCGCGGAGGCTTGCCGGGTCGCGAGCCCCTTGCCTGCCGGGATGGCCGGCAGGGCGGCTTCCCATCCGGGTGGCAGCTCGCCCGCAACGCGCCGGGTGAATTCGGCCGACTCGGGGGCGTGCTCCGTCCGGTAGCGCGCGAGCCGCTCCCGCCACGCCGCCTCACTCTTGGCACCGGCCTCCGCGGCCGGGCGCCACGCGTCGTAGGCGGCGTCGGGGACGTAGAAGGGCGGCTCCGTCGGCCAGCCCATGATCTCCTTGGTGCGGCGAACCTCGTCGGCGCCCAGCGGAGCGCCATGAGCCTCGGCGCTGTCGCGCTTGGTCGGGGCGGGGTCGGCGATGTGGGTGCGGAGGATCACCAGGGAGGGGCGGCCGCCTTCGCGGCACGCGGCATCGAGTCCGGCCGCGATCGCGTCGAGATCGTTGCCCTCGCCGCCGACCCGCTCGACGTGCCAGCCGTACGCCTCAAACCGCCGGCCCACGTCCTCGGAAAACGTGAGCGAGGTCGAGCCGTCGATCGTAATGTGATTGTCGTCATAGATGAGCGTCAGCTTGTCGAGCCGGAGGTGTCCGGCCAGCGAGGCGGCCTCGCTGGCGACGCCCTCCATCACATCCCCGTCGCTGACAAACGCCCAGACCCGATGATCCACGATGTCGAGCCCAGGCCGATTGAACTGCTCGGCCAGCAGCCGCTCGGCGATCGCCATGCCGACAGCGTTACCGACGCCCTGGCCCAACGGCCCGGTCGTGGTCTCGATGCCGGGCGTGTGTCCCCGCTCGGGATGGCCCGCCGTGCGCGAGCCCCATTGGCGGAAGTGGCGGATGTCATCCAGGGTGAGGTCGTAGCCCGACAGATGCAGCAGCGCGTACTGCAGCATCGACGCGTGCCCGCAGGAGAGGATGAACCGGTCTCGGTCGGGCCAAGCGGGATTTCGCGGATCGTGCTTGAGGAATCGGGTCCAGAGCACGTACGCCGCCGGCGCGAGCGCCATGGGCGTGCCCGGATGGCCCGCCTGGGCTTGCTCCACTGCATCCATTGCGAGGGCCCGGATGGCGTTGATGGCGATCCAGGCAGAATCAGATTCGGACACGGTCGGGTGCGGGCGCGCGGGTCGGGGGCGCGTGGTCTCGACAGTCAGGGTGCGGCTCCTTCGTGATGGCGTCCGGGCGCGGGAAAGATAGGCCCCTCGGCCGGGCGGTCCAACGCTCGCGGCGGTTCCTGCCCCTGACGCGGCTTCGAGGCGAACCTTAGCTTGAGATCCCGTGACCTCGATGCATATACGGACCGAGCCGAACGAGCCGACCACGCTCGACAGTGCCTACGACGCGGCCGAGCGAGTGACCGCGGCGTGGGCCAAGAGCTTTTACTTCGCGAGCGGCTTCCTGCCAACCGCGAAGCGTCGCGCCGTCTTCGCACTGTACGACTATTGCCGGCATGCGGACAACCTGGTCGACGCGCGCGGCGCGGAGCCGCGCGACGCGGTTCGGGCCAAGCTCCGGAGCCTCGGTCGGACGGTTCGGAAGCTGCATGCGCGCCGCGCGCCGCGTGACCCCCGTTGGCTGGCGTTGGCGGACACCCTCCAGCGGTATCCCGTACCGCTTGCGCCGCTCCTCGGCTTGCTCGACGGCGTGGCTCTCGACCTGGCTCCGGTCGAAATGCCGGACTTCGAAGCGCTTTCGAGCTACTGCCGGCTCGTTGCGGGCGGAGTGGGACTCATGC
>DATHMJ010000190.1:0-2653 GCA_035487215.1 Gemmatimonadales bacterium | reverse complement strand
GCGGCGGCCGTTACTCCTTGAGCTGTTTCTTCGCCTGCCTGGCGATGTCGATCATGAGGTCGTAAAGCACTTCCCGTGCCCGGATACTCTGGGCCGTTCCGACCCGGGAGACCGCCTGGATCGCCACCGCGACGTCGAGAATGGGCCGCAGCGGGTCCCAGGGCGGGATGCGGATGATGTGTCCGTTGATGATGATGAAGCCGCCTCCGTCACTGGAGACTCCGGGGCTGACGTACGTCGCCACGATCTCGCGCAGCCAGCTCTTCTCCTTTTCCGTGTCGACGCGCGCGTAATAGAGGTCCTGGTTGCCGTCGCGGGTATCCGTCCAGAGGAGATGAAACTCCGTCTTTCCGGCATCGCAGCCGAAGTACTCGCCGATGAAGCCGATGGCGGGATCGCCGTGCGCCCAGGGCAGGTTGACCGACGGATCCCAGGGCTGGTCCGTCACGGGTTCGAATCCCCAGCTCGCCCCCTCGTCGAAGGAGCAGGCCATCAGAACCGCGACCCCGGGTTGATTTCCCGGCCGCGCGGTCTTCGAGTAGGAGTACATCGCGCAGCCGAGCACGCCGCTGCCGGTCGTCGCCAGCTGCGGGTGAAACTGGTGGTTGTCTCCTGCCAGGTTCGGAAGCAGGGGAGTTCCGCTCGGATCGCCCAGCCACGTGTCGCCGCCGTCGTTGGAAAGCCGGTAATAGATCCGCGAATGGCCGCTGCGCGCGTCCGCCCACGCGACGGCGACGCCGTTGGATCCGAAGCAACAGGCGGCGACGATCGTCAGAACTCGAAAGGTCGCGCCCTCGAAGGCGGGCCACGCTTGCGAAGGGTCGGATCCGACGCGGCGGGTGATGCCCGTGTGGATGTCCGTCAGCCCGGTGACGACGTCCCGGGGATGTGGAAAGCCGCCGACGGTGGTCCCGTCGCCTTCGAAGGTTTCCCCGCCGTTCTTGGATCGCAGGTATTGAATCGAGTTCGAGCCGGGTGAGTGCCACAGAACATGAATCATTCCGTCGCGCCCGATGCTGATGTCCGGAGCGTAGGAATAGGGGCCGCAGTCGGCGCCCGCGCTCTGGCCGCCGACTCCCTTCCACGATTGGCCGCCGTCGAGAGAGCGGGCGAACCGAAGGTTGGTGGCCGCTCCCCAGATCGCGTAGAGGCGGCCGTGATACGGGCTGGCCCACTGAGGCTTCGGATAAGGGTAGGGCGAGATCGTCACGTCGAGGCTGTTGTCGCAGAGAAGCCATCCCTTGTCGTCCTCTAGGCAGCGTGGCGCCAGAAGCGGATGCGGATCCCAGTGCGCCCCGTCGTCGGTGCTCTTTTGTCCCAACATGTGCGTGGTGTGGATATCGGTGACGGCCGAACAGCCCATCGTCTGCTGGTACTGCGGGAAAGCGTCCGGGTGGTAGCCCGGATCGCCCATCACCCAGGCGGCCCCGGACGTGTCGAACGCCGTAGAAGGGTCGGTGTAGACGTCATGGTTGGCGGGCGGCTGGAAGACGGGAAGGTCCTGCCAGGTTGCGCCGCCGTCGGAGGAGAAAACCGCGCCCAGCGAGAAGACATAGTTGTGAGGCTGCGAAAAGCGCTTGGAAGCGCCCAGAAGCCGGTCGGGGTTGGCCGGATCGACGACGATCGCCGACTCGGAACGCGGCTCGTTGGCGGCGGCATGCGTGACTCGAACGTTCTTGCCGGGAAAGATTCCCGTCTCACTGAACAGTTCGGAAAGAATTTCGGGAACACCCATGCTGTCTCCTTTGAAGCGTCGCCCGAAACAGATCGCTCTCGGCCTCCGGATTCCGATGACGCTCGCTAGCGGCTCGGACAGGGAGCGCCCGCGTCGATCCAGCGCCGGAAGGCCGCGGAGAACTCGGCGTGCGGAACGTCCACGGGCGCGCGGCCGAGACCCGGACGCCAACCCCAGAGGACGATCTTGTCCTGGTCGATGTGCCTGAACATCTCCTCGAGGTCCCGTCCTCCATTTTGCTGCGGATCCTTGATGCGGCTGCAGAGGTCCGCCGCGGTCAAACCGATGAAGACCATCTTCTCTTCCGGCGGCGGCAGACTCCAGTTAGGAGCACCGGGCGGCATGTGCTGGCCGTAGCTCGGCGGCGGGTTCTTCGCGGCATGGCACGTCGAGCACGGCAATCCCGGCGCCCCCTCGCCCTTCGGGCCGCGTCGGACGTTTTGGGCGTGTGGCAGCCCTTGATCGAACTGCAGCGGCGCGTCGCCGGGGATATGGCAATTCTGGCAGCGCGGGTGCTGCAGCACTCTCGCGATGACGGCGAAGTCGCCCGAGGTGTCCGGCGCGGCCTGCGCGCGCGCGCGCGTCAACGCGGCAATGGAAGTAACGGCCACGGCGCCAAACAAGAAAACCAGGCTCGCGCGGCGCATCTTGTCTCCTCTCTACGCTTCCGACAGACGCAGCGGCAGGCGGCGCAGTCTTTTTCCGGTCAGCGCGAAGACGGCGTTGGCAACCGCCGGAGCGATGGGCGGCACACCCGGCTCGCCGACTCCGCCCATTTTTTCGCGGCTGTCGACGATGTGAACTTCGACCTTCGGCATTTCGAGCAGGCGCACCAGGGGGTAATCGTGGAAGTTGGACTGCTCGACGCGGCCGTCCTTGAATGTGATCTGCCCGTAGAGCGCCGCCGAGAGACCGAAC
>DATHMJ010000189.1:0-2912 GCA_035487215.1 Gemmatimonadales bacterium | reverse complement strand
TCCCTATCCCTCGGCCGAGGGACTGCACGTGGGGAACATGTTCGCGTTCACCGGAGCCGACACCTACGGCCGCTTCAAGCGGCTGCGGGGGCTGAACGTCTTCGAGCCGATCGGCTTCGACGCCTTCGGCATCCACAGTGAGAACTACGCGATCAAGCTGGGCATCAACCCGGCGGAGCTGATCCCGCGCAACATGGACAACTTCCGCCGCCAGCTGCGGCGCATGGGCGGGATGTTCGACTGGCGGCACGAGCTGTCGACCACCGACCCGGGGTACTACAAGTGGACGCAGTGGATTTTCCTGCAACTCTTCAAAGCGGGAAAGGCCTACCGCAAAGCTGCGCCCGTCAACTGGTGCCCGAGCTGCAAGACGGTGTTGGCCAACGAGCAGGTCATCAACGGAGCCTGCGAGCGGTGCGGGACGCCGGTGGAGCAGCGCACGCTGGAGCAGTGGTTCTTTCGCATCAGCGACTACGCGCAGCGGCTACTGGACCATCTGGACGACAAGACCAAGATGGACTGGTCCGAGTCGACGGCCACGGCCCAGCGCAACTGGCTCGGCCGTTCCGAAGGCGCCGAAATCGAGTTTCCGCTCGAGCACGACCGCACGATCCGCGTGTACACGACTCGGCCCGACACGGTGTTCGGCGCGACCTTCATGGTGCTGGCGCCGGAGCATCCGCTCGTGCCGGAGATCACGACGGCGCCGCAACGGGAGGCCGTCGACGCCTATCGCAATCAGGTCGCGTCGAAGGACCTGGTCTCCCGAAGGGTAGGAGACCGCGACAAGACCGGCGTCTTCACCGGGGCATTCGCCAAAAACCCCGCGAACGGGCGGATGATTCCCGTGTGGATCGCCGACTACGTGCTGATGGAGTACGGCACCGGCGCCATCATGGCCGTCCCTGGCCATGACGAGCGGGACTTCGAGTTCGCCAAGAAGTACGGACTCCGGATCGTGCGGGTATTGGCTCGCCCGGGGGAGGATCCCGATGCGCCGGTCGAGCAATCCGAAACCGGCGTCGAGGGATTCCGCCTGGTGAATTCCGGAGAGTTCACGGGAATGCCCGCAGCGGAAGGCAAGACCGCGATCATTCGGTGGCTGGAGGATACCAACCGGGGCAAGGGGGTCGTGCAGTATCGCATTCACGACTGGTGCATCTCCCGTCAGCGGTACTGGGGCCCGCCGATTCCCATTATCTATTGCGAGCGATGCGGCCCGGTGCCGGTCCCCGAAAAGGACCTGCCGGTCCTTTTGCCGATCATCGAGGATTTCCGGCCGGACGACAGCGGCGTCTCGCCGCTGGCCCGCCACGAAGAGTGGTACTACGTCGACTGTCCCACGTGCGGGGCCCGCGCCCGCCGCGAGACCGACGTGTCGGACACATTCCTCGATTCCGCCTGGTACTACCTCCGCTATCCGAGCACCGAGTTCGACGATCGGCCGTTCGATCACGCGCGCACCCGCAAGTGGCTCCCGGTCACGTCGTACATCGGCGGGAACGAGCATGCGGTCTTACACCTGCTCTACTCCCGCTTCATTTCGATGGTGCTGCACGAGCTTGGCCACGTGCAGTTCGACGAGCCCTTCGCCAAGTTTCGCGCCCATGGCATCATCGTGAAAGACGGGGCGAAGATGTCCAAGTCCCGCGGCAACGTCGTCATCCCCGACGAGTACATCGCGAAATGGGGCGCGGACACGTTTCGGACCTACTTGATGTTCCTGGGTCCGTTCCAGGAGGGCGGCGATTTCCAGGACGCCGGCATCAGTGGACCGCGCCGATTTCTGGAGAAGGTGTGGCAACTGGTGGGTGACTGCATCCACGACGACGCCACCGGAGAGATCACGCACAGGGTTCTGGTCAAGTGGAACCAGACCAAGAAGCACGTCACCCACGAGCTCGAAGATCTCAAATACAACACCGCGATCTCCGGCCTCATGAGCCTGCTGAATGTGCTGCGCGAGGAGAACTGCCGGGAGCGGCATGTCGTGCAGGAGCTGTTGATCATGCTCGCCCCGTTTGCGCCGCACTTCGCCGAGGAGTGCTGGGAGCGGTTGGGGCACACCACGTCGATCTTCGACGCGCACTGGCCCACGTGGGACGAGCACCTCACCGTCGAGCATATGGTGGAGCTGGTCGTGCAGGTCAACGGCAAGACGCGGTCGAAGGTCAACGTCCGGCGGGACGCGGCCGAGGAGGAAGCCGTGGCCGCGGCGCTGGGCGACGAGACGGTGCGTCGGTTCTTGAACGGGAAAGATCTGCGAAAGCGGATTCTGGTACCGAACCGGCTGCTCAACCTCGTGGTCTGACTAGAGCACCTTCACTATCCACTCGCCCACGAAGTAGCCGATCGCGGCCACGCCCAATCCCACCGCGAACATATCGATCCCGCTTCGGAAGACGCTGCGCCCGGTGAAGAAGCTGCGCGCGGCGCCGACGGCGAAGTGCGACAGCATGGCGATCGCGAACGCACTCCAGATCGCCGCGGGTCCACGACTCATGAGGAACGGCGCCACGGGAATGAACGCCCCGAAGGCGGTGGCCACACCCGTGATCCACGCCTCTCGCATCGGCGTCGAGGTGGCTTCGCCGATCTTCAGCTCCTCCCGCACTTTTTCTTCCAGCGCGCGGGCCGGGTCTTCCATCACCTGGGCGGCGAACGCCTGCGCCTGTCCCACGGGAATTCCCTTCGCCTGATAAATCAGGCTCAGCTCTTCGCGCTCCAGCTCCGGCATCAGACGAATCTCTTCCTTTTCCATCGCGATCTCGTGCTCGAAGACCTCGCGCTCGCTCTTTGCCGCGAGATAGCCGGAGGAGCCCATTGAGAGCGCATCGGCCACCATCCCAGCCAGTCCGGCCACGAGTACCGCGTGCCCGCCCGCACTGAGGCTCGATTGGGCGCCCACCATC
>DATHMJ010000188.1:0-12148 GCA_035487215.1 Gemmatimonadales bacterium | reverse complement strand
AGATCCCCGCGGCTATGCCGAGTTTTTGGAGCGACTGCAAGGGCACTCCGCTCAGGGGGCGGCGGCGGCGATCCGTGGAGTCCTGATCGGTCGCAAGACGATCTTCGAGATGGAAGAGGAATTGCGCAGGATCGTAGTGCCGACGCTCGTGATGGTCGGCGACCGGGACGGAGGGGCGGTGGACGCCAGTCTGTTCATGCAGCGCACCATGCGTCATGCGAGCGTCGTCATGTTCCCGTTCACCGGGCACACCCCGAACCTCGAAGAGCCGCTTCTCTTCAATCTGCATGTCGGCGAGTTTCTCGCCGCGGTCTCGGAAGGGCGGTGGGCGACGTGGCGCCAGGGTGGCTAGCTCCGGTCCTACCGGAAAAGGCCGCCGAAGGAGCTTTCACTGCCGCCGACCTGACCGCTCTGACCGCCGTCGACCGGGATGATCACGCCGGTTATGAAGCCCGCTTCGTCCGAGGCGAGGAAGAGAGCGGCGTAGGCGACATCCCAGGCGGTGCCCATCTTGCCCAGCGGGACCTGGGCGTCGCGCCTCCGGATCAGCTCGTCCCGAGGGACGTTGAGGGCGGTCGAATGGCCCTCGATGGCCATGGGGGTGTTGATCAGGCCCGGCATGATCGCGTTGGCCCTGATCCCGTACTTCGCTCCACTGCTCGCGATGAGCTGGGTGAGCGCATTCACTCCCGCCTTCGACACCTTGTATGCGATCAAGGGGTACGAGACGATCGCCGCGATCGAAGAGACGTTCACGATCGCGCCGCCGCGCTGCCGCCGCATCACCGGCAAGACGTGCTTGCACGTGAGCGCCATGCCCTTGAGGTTGGTGTCCATGATGTTGTCCCACGCGGACGTGTCCAGCTTGACGATGCTCGAGTCGTGGGTGCCGATGCCGACGTTGTTGTGCAGGATGTCGATCCGTCCGAACGCGCGGACACACGCTCGGGCGATCTCCTCGCAGTCGCCCTCCTTCAGGATGTCGGCATGCTGGGTGGTGCAGACACCGCCCGCCCCCTCGATCTGCTCGCGCGTCTCTTCGAGAGAGCGCGTGTCGCGGTCTACCGCCAGCACGCGCGCACCTTCCTTGGCAAAGAGGAGCGCGGTCGCGCGGCCGTTGCCCAGTCCCTCTCCCGGCGTCTGGCCGGCACCGACGACAATCGCGACCTTGTCCTTCAGTCTCATGAGAGTTCTCTTTCCTCCGCGGCTTGCCGGCCCCGCCGAGTCGCGGTATGGTACCACGACCGCATGAACACCGGCCCGATCCGCGAGCGATTCGAGTCCCTCCGACTCCCGAACGCCATCCCGTCCCACTGACCGTCGCTCCCCGTACCGGGTTCTCGATGCCAGGGCCGCTCGACGGCGTCAAGGTGGTGGAGGTCGGCACCACGCTGCTCGGGCCCTACTGCGGACTCATGCTCGCCGAGTTCGGCGCCGACGTCGTCAAGATCGAGAACCCCAAGGGCGACATCACCCGATCGGGGATGCGCGGGCGTCACCCGGGCATGTCGGGGGATTTTCTCAGCACCAATCACGGCAAGCGGAGCCTCGTACTCGACCTGAAGCAGCCGACCGCGCAGCGGGCGCTTCTCCGAGTCGTCGCCGGCGCCGACGTCTTCGTCCACAACGTCCGCCCCACCGCTCTCGCCGAGCTCGGCATCGACTACGAGCGGCTCAGATCGGTCAATCGGCGGCTGGTCTACTGCGGTGCGTACGGCTACGGGCAGGGGCTCCCATACTCGGGCCGGCCCGCCTACGACGACGTCATCCAGGGCGCGAGCGGCGTCGCCGCGCTCCAGGGTACTCCTCACGGGCGCCCGCAGTACGTGGTCTCGGTGATCGTCGACAAGACGGTGGCGATCGTGGCCACGTCGGCTATCTGTGCGGCCCTGTTCGCGAGGGACCGAACCGGTGAGGGCCAGGCCATCGAGGTCCCGATGTACGAGGTGATGTCCCGCTTCGTGCTCCACGAGCAGCTGGGCGGCTGGACGTTCGAGCCGCCGATCGGGCCGATCGGCTATCCGCGGACTCTCTCGCCCCACCGCCGGCCGTACCGGACCGCGGACGGTTTCGTCAGCGCCCTGATGTACACCGACCGGCACTGGACGCGGTTCTTTCACGAGCTCGGGCGAGACGAGGTCCTCGCCGACGAACGCTTCTCGACCAGGGAGCAGCGCCTCGCCCACATCGACCAGCTCTACGCGCTGGTCGACACCATCTTCGAGGAACGCACGACGGCCCAGTGGGTGGAATTCCTCGGAGCCGCGGACATACCGGTCGCCCCGGTGGCATCCCTCGCGGACCTGGTCGCCGACGAACATCTCGGGGCCGCGGGGGTCATCGAGGTCAGTCAGCACGCGACCGAGGGCACGATCAGGAGGGTGCGCGAGCCCGTGCTGTTCCCGGCGGCTGGAAGGCGAACCCTCCGCGATGCTCCGCGACTCGGCGAGCACAGCGTCGAAGTGCTCGAGGAGGCCGCCCTAAGCGGGCAGGAGATCGGCGAGCTGCTGAGGACGGGCGCCACCCTGGATGGCCGCTAGCACTCACCGGCCCGTCGACATCAGCGGGACCTGCGCGGCCGACTACGGCGGCGTGAAGGACGCGTTCGCCTCGAATTTCGAGAAGAACCGCGAGGTCGGGGCGTGCGTCGCGGTCGCGGTGGACGGCGAGCTCGTCGTCGACATCTGGGGCGGCCACCGGGACGCGGGGCGGACGGTGCCCTGGGAGCGGGATACGATCGTCAACGTCTGGTCGACGACCAAGACCATGACCAACCTCTGCGCGCTCGTGCTGGCGAGCCGCGGCCGGCTCGAGCTCGACGCGCCGGTCGTCACCTACTGGCCCGAGTTCGCGGCGGCGGGCAAGCAGACGGTGCTGGTGCGGCACCTGCTGGCGCATACCGCTGGACTGCCCGCGTGGGACACACGCCTGACCGCGAGCGATCTGTTCGACTGGGACCGGGTCACCGGCCTGCTGGCCGCGCAGGCGCCCTGGTGGGAGCCGGGCACGCGCTCCGGCTATCACGGGCTGACCCAGGGCAACCTCGTCGGCGAGGTGATCCGCCGCGTCGACGGCCGCTCGGTCGGCCGGTTCTTCACCGACGAGATCGCCCGACCCCTCGGCGCCGACTTCTTCATTCGCCTGCCGCCGGCCGAGGACGCGCGGGTCGCCCGCGTCATACCTGGCCCGCCTCTCCAGTACCGGGACGTCGAGGGCCGGCCCGCGCCGCCTGATTCCATTCCCGCTCGGGCGCAGAACCCGCCCTTGACTCCCGAGGACTCGTGGTCGGAGGAGTGGCGGCGCGCGGAGATTCCCGCCGCCGGCGGGCACGGTAACGCGCGCGGAGTGGCGATCGTCCAGTCCGTCGTATCCGCGGGTGGATCGGCCCGCGGAGTATCTCTGCTCACTCCCGAAATAGTGGACCGGATCTTCGACGTCCAGGCCGCGGGCCGCGACCTGGTCCTCGGCATGGGCGTCACCTTCGGGATCGGCTACGCCATCAATTCGACGAGGAAGCCGATCGCACCCAACCCCCGCGTTTGCTACTGGGGTGGATGGGGCGGCTCCCTGATCGTCAACGACCTGGACGCTCGCATGACCATGACCTACGTGATGAACCGGATGGGCGAGGGGACAGTGGGCGACGAGCGCTCCCACTCGGTGCTCGCCGCGGTGTACCGGGCCCTGGATGGGAAGACGGGTCGGAGATGACGGTCACCGCGTGTGATGCGGTCATCGTCGGCGCCGGGTTCGGTGGGCTGCGCATGCTGTGGGAGCTTCGATCCCTGGGGCTTTCCGCGGCGGTCCTCGAGGAGGCGCCGGATGTGGGCGGTACGTGGTACTGGAACCGGTACCCCGGAGCCCGGACCGACTCCGAGGCGTGGTCCTACTGCTTCTCCTTCTCCAACGAGCTGCTGCAGGAGTGGGACTGGTCCGAGCGGTACTGCGGCCAGGCCGAGATCCTTCGCTACCTCCGACACGTTGCGGATCGGTTCAACATGCGTCCCGACATCCGGTTCAACGCCCGGGTGACGCGCGCGTCGTACGATGACTCCGCGGGCCGGTGGGAAGTCGTGACCGCGGCCGGAGAGGTGTTCCACAGCACCTTCTTCATTCCCGCCACGGGTCCGCTGTCCCGGCCGGTCCCTCCGCCCTTCGAAGGCCTGGACGACTTCGCCGGCGAATGGTACCTGACCGCGAGGTGGCCGGCCGAGGACGTCGACTTCAGAGGCAAGAGAGTGGGGATCGTCGGCACGGGGTCCACCGGCGTCCAGGTCGTTCCGATCGTCGCCGAGGTCGCGCGCGAGGTCGTGGTGTTCCAGCGCACGCCCAACTACGTGATCCGAGGCGGGAACCGTCGCCTGACCGCCCAGGAGTGGGCCGAGATCAAGAGCCGCTACGACGAGATCTGGAAGCTGACGCAGAAACAGGGCGGTGGCTTCGCGATCGCCGAGGCCACCTCGACGATGAGAGAGATTCCCGTCGAGGGGCGGCACGAGGTTCTGGAGCGGGCGTGGGAGAAGGGCGGGTTCCACTTCCTGTTCCAGACGTTCCGCGACCTCATGGTCGACGAGGCCGCGAACGAGCTGGCCGCCGAGTTCATACGTACCGAGATCCGGTCAATCGTCAAGGACCCGGCCGTCGCCGAGCTGCTCTGTCCCCGGGGGTATCCGCTCGGCGCCAAGCGGCCCCCGGTGGGCCACTCCTACTACGAGGCGTTCAACCGGGACAACGTGCGACTGGTCGACGTGAGCGTGCACCCGGTCGAGCGGATCATCCGGGACGGCCTGCGGACCGCGGTCGCCGACCACCCGCTCGACGTGCTGATCTTCGCGACCGGGTTCGACGGCTCCACCGGCGCCATGATGGCCATGGACGTGCGGGGGCGCGACGGCCGGTCTCTGAACGAGCACTGGTCGGCCGGACCCCGTACCTACCTGGGAGTGGTCGTCGACGGGTTTCCGAACATGTTCATGATCTCCGGGCCACAGTCGCCATTCGGCAACATCCCGATCGTGATCGAGAACTGCGTCAGATGGATCGGCCGCGCCATCGAGCATGCGGCGGCCAGCGGCACCGGCTGCGTCGAGGCCCAACCGAGTGCCGTCGATCTCTGGGTCCGAGAGACCGCAGACCTCTTCGAGCGCAGCCTGGTCCGCCGCGGCGCGATCGCGAACTCGTGGTTCGTCGGGGCGAACGTCGAGGGGAAGCCCGTCGCGCCCCTGTTCTACTTCGGGCGGGCGGACGCCTACTTCCGGCGACTCGAGAAAGTAGCCGACCAGGGTTTCAGGGAGCTTCTCCACCGGGTGGCGCCCGCCGCGTCCCCCGGACGAACGAACGGGTCCGAGATCCAGGAATGGAGGTCATAGTGACGACACGCATGCGTCTCTCTTGGTTCACCCGGGTCACCGTGGTTGCCCTGGGCGCATTGCTGTCGGTCGCCGCGCTTGGCCGCGACGGCGCCGCCGAGGATGTGAAGATCGGGGCGAGCGGTCCGCGGACCGGCCCGAACTCCGGCGCGTGGGTGGCCTACCAAGCCACGCGGGCCTGCATCCTGGACGCCAACGACAAGGGCGGCGTCAACGGCTACAAGTTCAACCATATCCTCCTCGATGACCAGTACGACCCCCAGGTCACGCTCGGCGCGACCCGCCGGCTGGTCGACCAGGAGAACGTGCTCGCGCTGGTCGGGCACAGTGGAACCGCCGGCACCCTCGCGATCAAGGATTACATCCTGTCCAAGGGAGTGCCCGACGTCGGACTCCACAGCGGCAGCGCCGCCGTCAACTCTGCGGTGACCTACCCGATCTCGCCGTCCAGCGCGAGCCAGGGTGCGTTCCAGGCGAAGTACCTGATCGACAAGGGCTTCACCGGCGGCGGGCTCGGCGTTCTGTACGAGAACGACGACGTCGGCAAGGCCGTCCTGTCGGCGGTCGAATCCATCGCCAAGCAGAACAACGTGAAGCTCACCCTGGTGCCCTTCCAGCTCGGCAGCCGGGACAAGACCGCCCAGGTGGCGACGCTGAAGGAGGCGGGTGTCACGGCGGTGATCATCTCGGGCATCCCGTCGGAGTTCCCGACCAGCATCCTGGCCGCGGTGAACGTCGACTACCACCCGACCTGGTTCGCGGTGGCGTACGCCGCGGAGCCGCGGGTCATGTCGCAGCTGCCCGCGGACCAGATCAAGAACATGTACTTCAGCTGGTACACGGCATTTCCGGGCGACCCGGGTACCCAG
This sequence comes from Gemmatimonadales bacterium, assembly GCA_035487215.1. GTDB lineage: Bacteria > Gemmatimonadota > Gemmatimonadetes > Gemmatimonadales > GWC2-71-9 > DASQPE01. The sequence continues at coordinate 5,910 of DATHMJ010000188.1, read as the reverse complement.
GACCTGCTATCGGCGATGAAAAAGCACTATCCGGACGTGACGCCGCCGACGCCGACGTGGTCCGAGGGATGGGCCTCCTGCACCGTCTTCCTCGAGGCGTTCAAGCGTGCGACCCAGGGCGGTAAGCCGCCGACCCGGCAGGCGATCATCAGCGCGCTCAACACGTTCAAGGACTACTCGAACTCGTACATCAGCGGTATCACCTACACCGCGGACTCTCATCTCCTGACGCTCCGTCAGCTCGTGGGCCAGTGGGACCCCACGAGCAACACCCTCAAGCGCGTGACCCCGTTCACGGCTCCCCCGACCCTCGGACCCTGACCTGACCGTGTCTCGGCGCTGATGATCAACCTCGTCGTGGCCGGGCTCGTGAGCGGGTCCATCTATGCGCTCATGGCGGTCGGTCTCATCGTGGTGTATCGCGCCTCGCGGGTGATGAACTTCGCGCACGGGACATTCGTGGGTTTCGCGGCCTTCCTCGCGCTATCGCTCCACACGAGCAGCCATCTCCCTCTGTGGGCCGCGGGCGGGATCGCCATCGTGGCGACGGTCGCCCTCGCCCTGCTCACCGAAGGCGTGTTCGTATACCCGCTGCGTCACGCCTCTCGACTCGAGCTGCTGGCGGTGACGGCCGGTGTCTCCCTCGTCCTGTCGGGCGGGATGCTGCAGCTGTTCGGCACGCAGGACCGGCTCTTTCCCCGCTTCGCCCCCGGCACCGCGTTTCGGCTCGCGAACTCCGCCATCCCCTTGCAGAACGTCACCACCATCCTGGCCACGCTGGCCGTCCTCGGCATCATCGCCGCGCTCTTCTACCTGACCCGGATCGGGGTCGCGATGCGCGCGGCCAGTGAAAATGCCCAGCTCTCGATGCTCGTCGGGATCAGTCCCAAGGCGGTGTCCCTCACGAGCTGGGGCGTCGCGGGGGCGATGGCGGCGGCGGCCGCGATCCTGGTCGCGCCCGATGTTCCGCTGACCGCGGACACGTTCAGCAACCTGATGATCCAGTCGTTTGCCGCCCTCGTGCTGGGCGGCTTCACGAGCCTCCTCGGGGCGGTGGTGGGCGGTTACCTCTTGGGGGTTGGCCTCAACCTGTTCTCGTTCTTCGTGAAGTCGGACATACCATCGACCTTCATCCTGTGCGTGGTTCTCGGCGTCCTGATGATTCGCCCTGAGGGGCTGTTCGGCCGCAAGGAAAGCCTGAGGCTGTGATCTCCGCGTGGATGCGGAGGCTCACGACCGATTCGTCCCTCCGCTTCCGGGCGCTGATCGTCGCGGAGGTGGTTGGCCTCGCCGCGGTCGCGGTGGCCGCCGATCGGTCCGGGGACTACTACCGCTACGTTTTCGGGCTCATCGCGGTCTACGCCATCGTGTGCCTCGGGAACAACCTGCTGCTGGGACACGCACGCCTGCTGTCGCTGTGTCAGGGAGCGCTGATGGCGGCCGGCGCCTACGGCGGCGCGCTGGCGGCTCGGGCGGGGGCGAACGCGGTGGAGATGCTGCTAATGTCGGCACTCGTGGGGGCGGTCGCCGGGATGGTCGTCGGCATACCCGCCCTGCGCCTCAGCGGCCACTTCTTCGCGGCCGTGACGATCCTGGTGGCGGTGGCGGTGCCCGAGGTGATCCTGGTCGCCGACCGCGTCACGGGGGGTGCCACCGGTCTCTCGATCTCGCCGAGTCCGCTCTCCGACGCCGCCAGCTACTGGGTCGCCTACGGTCTGCTGGTCGTGGTGTTGGTCACGCAGGAGCTCATGCTGAGGACGCGGCTGGGCGCCGAGCTGCACCTGCTCGCGGAGAGCGAGCGCGCGGCCGCGACGGCGGGCATCGACGTTGCCCGCCACAAGATGGCCGTGTTCATCTACAGCGGTCTGCTGGCGGGCCTGGGAGGTGGCCTTCTGGCGGTCGTCTCTCAGTACGTGGTGCCATCCGTGTTCAACGTGTTCCTGTCCATCTACATCCTGGTGGCGGTCGTGCTGGGCGGGATGAACCGGCCGGTCGGCGTCCTCTTCGGCTCCGCGGTCGTGGTATTCGTTCCTCAGTACACCGTCGACTTGGCGGGGCTGGCGCCGTTCATCCTCGGCCTGGTGCTGATCGCGTCGATCACGATCCCCCGGCTGTGGCGGCGTGGACTGCAGGCGTTGGCGGTCTGGAACGGCCGCCACGAGGTGGGTCCGGCGAGCGGTGGGGCATGAGCGAGCCGCTGCTCGAGGTGCGGGACGTATCGGTGTCGTTCGGTGGGTTGCAGGCGCTGGTTGAATTCGAATGCGAGGTCCAGGCTTCCGAGATCGTCGGCATCATCGGCCCCAACGGAGCCGGCAAGACTACCCTGCTCAACGCGCTTTCGCGATTTGTGCGGGTGAACCGCGGCGCCCGCATCCGCTTCAGGGGCTACGACTTGCTCGGGTGCCGCGCCCACAAGGTGCCCGCCCTTGGGATCGGGCGGACATTCCAGGGGCCCGAGTTGTCCTCGCGAGATACGCTGCTCGACAATGTCCTCGTCGGCGGATACCTCCGGCCCCGGCCGCCATGGAGCCGGCGCGCCGACGTCAGGGCCGAGGCCGATGACCTGCTACGGGCCTTCGGCATGGAGCGTTGGGCGAGCCTCAAGGTAACCGAAGTCCCGTATCCGATTCAGAAGCGGGCGCAGATCTGCCGCGCGATGCTGGCGCGACCGCGGCTTCTCCTGTTGGATGAACCGGCGGCGGGAATCACGGCTGAGGAGAAGCAGCAGATCGCGGAGGCGCTAGTTCAGCTCCGCCAACGCACCGGAGTTGCCTTGTTCGTGATCGAGCACGATGTCGGTTTCCTGTCCAGCATCTGCCAACGCATGATCGCATTGGATTTCGGACGGAAGATCGCGAGCGGCTCCGTCTCGGAAGTGGTCAACGACCCCGCGGTGAGGCGGTCCTACCTTGGTGAGTCCGACGACGACTGACCGCCACCTCAGCGTTGAGGACGTCTGGGTGCGCTACGGGGCGACCGTCGCACTGTCCGGGGTGAGCCTCAGCGTGGCAAAGGGAGAGGCCGTCGCGGTGCTGGGGGCCAACGGCGCCGGCAAGACAACCCTGGCCAACGCCATCAGCGGTCTGGTTCCGGTGTCGAAAGGACGGATTCGCTTCAGCGGTCGTGACCTCTCCCGGCAGAAGGCGCACCGAATCGCCAGGTCGGGGCTGCTCCAGGTCCCCGAGGGCCGGGGGGTGTTCCGCGACCTCACGGTGCGGGAGAACCTCATCCTCGGCGGTCTCCCCGTGATCGGGAGCAGGCACGAGGGCGGCACCATCGCGACGGTACTCGATCGGTTCCCGGTCCTGGCCCGGCGCTTCAACCAGGCGGCCGGAAGCCTCAGCGGCGGCGAGCAGCAGATGCTCGTGCTTGCACGGGCTCTGATCGCCGAGCCCAAGCTGCTGATCCTCGACGAGCCGTCCCTCGGACTTTCGCCGTCCCTGGTCCTGGAAACGTTCAAGCTGCTGGCGTCGCTCAAGGAGGAGGGCCTCTCGATGCTCGTCATCGAGCAGAACCTCCCGATGAGCCTGCAACTCGCGGACCGGGCCTACGTGCTAGCCAGGGGGAGGGTGGTCATCTCCGGATCCGCGAAGGAGGTTCGCAACGACCCGCGGCTGGTCGGGGCCTACCTCGGCGGTGAGGCGATCGAGCAGTCGAGCGCTCGGCGCTCGACAAATCCAGTCTGAAAAGGAGGAGCTGATGCGCATCTTGGATCCGACGACAACCGTGGAGCGGGTAGCGATGGCCGGCGGCGCGGGCACGGGTTTTGCCAATCAACGCGTGGCGCTGCTGACCAACAACTGGACGAGCTGGGACACGGTCACCGACATGCTAGCCGCCGAGCTCGGCGGCAGATTCCAGGTCAAGTCATCGTCCCGCTGGGCGATCCCCATCTCCACGGGAGCTCCGGAGGAAGTGCTCGACGAGATCGCCGCGACCAACGACGTGGTGCTCGTCGGCCTGGCCAACTGAGGGTCCTGCACGTCGTGGACGACCCACGACGCGATCGCGCTCGTGAAGCGCGAAAGACCTGCAGTCCTGGTGGTGACCGAACGCTTCGTCGGCCTGGCGAAAACGGTGGCTAAGGCGCGTGGACTGCCCGATCTGCCGATGGTCGTCTTGCCCGCGGGCATGGAGCAGATGACGCGAGCCGAGCTGGAGGAGGTTGCGCGCAAGACGCTCGACGAGGCGGGGAAGGTGTTCACCCGCCCGCCCTCGCCGAGCGGGTCTGCGAGGACGCCATGACCGCTCCCCGCAGCCGCCACGAGCTGCAATCCGGGGCGCTGGAGATTCCGGACGACATCGAGGCCGCCTGCGACTGGCTCTATGACCGGGGGTGGACGGACGGCCTGCCGATCATTCCGCCGACGCCGGAGCGGGTCCAGACGATGCTGACCGGGACGACCCTGTCCCCGGCCACTGTGGTTGCTGTGCTCGACCCTCGAGGCGCGAAGGCGAGCGTCGAGAAGATTGCCATCAACGCGGTGATGGCGGGCTGCAAGCCGGAGTACATGCCGGTGCTGGTGGCGGCGGTGCGTGCAATCGCCAATCCCACCTACAACCTGCACGCGGTGGTGACCACCACAAACTCAGTCGCGCCCATGACCGTCATCAACGGACCGATCCGCAACCAGATCCGGGTCAACTCCGGCCGCAACGCGCTCGGTCCGGGCGTTCGCGCCAACGCCGCCATCGGCCGGGCGGTGAAGATGATCATGATGAACGTCGGTGGGGGCGTTCCCCAGGAGATCGACAAGGCGATCCTCGGCTTGCCCGCGAAGTACACATGCTGCCTGGGCGAGGACGAGGAAGGGTCTCCGTGGGACCCGCTTCACGTGGAGCGGGGACTCGGGCCGGAGGACTCCGCGGTGACGGTGTACGGTATCTCGTCGGACATCAACGTCTGCATCCTGGCGAAGCCGGAGCAGGCGCTGAAGGTGCAGCTGGATCGGGTGGCGAACGCCCTCGGGTTGATCGGCAGCAACAACTGGCTGGCCGGGCAAGGCGACATCGTCCTCATCATCCCGAGGGGGTGGGCGCGCATTCTCAACGACGCCGGCTACCGGAAAGACGACATCAAGCAGCACCTGTGGGAGCACTCGTCGATCCCCGAGGAGGACTACCCGCCCGCCGTGCGCGTCCCGCTCAAGAAGCCGGAGGAGCAGGGATTTGTTCGGAACGGAAGGGTCTACACGACCAACTCGCCGAGCAAGATCTCGGTCATTGTCGCTGGCGCGCCCGAGCCATACCACATGATGGTGATGAACACGTACGCCGAGAACGACTGTGTAACCGAGAAGATCACAAACTGACTACAGGTGGCCAATGACACGAGGAGAGATGCAGTGATCGTCAACGCAGTGCGGACCCCGGTCGGCCGCCGTGGCGGCGCGTACAAGGACGAGCAGGTCGCGGAGATACTCGCCAAGACCTTCGCCCCAGCCGGAGAAGGAGTGCGTGTTCAGCATGATGCTGAGGCCGCTGAGGGGACGGAAGGGCGAGGACCCGCGGAAGGTGACGAGCTGAAGAACTCTCCGAGAACAGGTTAACAGCTGTTGTACTTCAACGAGGGCCTCGCCGATTGGGGGGAGGTTTTGTTAGCCTTTGTCCGCCTCTAAGGTCTCGATAGTTGGCCAGTGTTGATCCACTTAGCTAGAACTTGTCTTGAGGCGTTGTCGGTGGGAGAAGAAAGCGGTCGCCCTCGACCTATCACCCTAGCGGAAGTACGAGTACGGTACTCCGTGCCATTCGGAAGTAAAGACCGCATCTTTGCCCACAACTCTCTTCATCACCAACGCAGATTCTGGCATCCTGTTGCGGCTCGGCCGCGCCCTTAGAGATCCTTTAGCCGGGGATTGAGTGCATCATTGAGCCCCTCACCAACGAGGCTCAATCCAAGCACGGTAAACA
>DATHMJ010000187.1:0-3455 GCA_035487215.1 Gemmatimonadales bacterium | reverse complement strand
CTTCGAGAATGTCGCCGCCGTTCACCTGGATCCAGTGGGGGCCGAACCCGACCATGTCCACGCCCTTCAGGTTCACGTCCTCCCAGCTCACGGGGCCCTGCGCATCCTCCTCGATATTCACGTCGCGCACGGCCGGCAGCTGGCGCAGGATGTCCGCTTCCGCGACCGAAAGCCAGGGATTACGCCGCCACGGGCTGGTCTCGTCGGAGCCGTCGGAGACGGTGATCCCGCCCTGGAAGAACCGGAACACGAAGAAGGTCTTGGGCCCGGCGGCCTCGAGAATCTGGGTGACGCTCCGGTTGATACCCGTGATCGCGGCGCCCATTGCGATGACGACCATCACACCGATGGCGACGCCCAGGATCGTGAGGGCCGCCCGGATCTTGTTGGCCCGGATCGAGTCGAGCGCGATGCCGACGCCTTCGGTCACGCGGAAGAAGGCGGAGGCCGTTTTGAGCGGCGTCATTCGGCCCTCAACGCGGCGATGGGATCGAGGCGCGAGGCCCGGCTCGCGGGATAAACGCCGGCCGCGACGCCGACGACCACGCCGAGGACGACCGCGACCACGATCGACCACGGCGCCACCGCGGCCGGCAGCGGACTCAGGGCCTTGACCGCGAACGCAAGAACGAGACCGGTGCCGATGCCGAGGGCCGCGCCGGCACTGGAGAGGGTCGCGGCCTCGACCACGAACTGCGCGAGGATGTCACGCCGCCGCGCGCCGAGCGCCTTTCGGATTCCGATCTCGCGGGTCCGCTCGCTCACCGCCATCAGCATGATGTTCATGATCACGATGCCGCCCACGATCAGCGAAATGGCGACGAGACCGGGGAGCGCGAGGAAGAGGATCTTGGAGATCTTGGCCCAGGTGCCCAGGGCGCCCTCGGCGGTTTCGATATAGAAGTTGTCGCCCTGATCGGGGCCGAGCCGTCGCGCGATGCGCATGTACTGCTCGGTCTCGCCTACCGCGGCGAGCATGGCGTCCGGGCTGTTGGTCTTGGCCCACAGCTCGTGCACAACGTTCTCCGCGCAAATGTCCCGCCGCGCGGGAGCGGTGAACGGGATCAGCGCGAACCGATCCAGCGAGAGCCCGAACAGCGTGCCCTGCTTCTCCAGCACGCCGACCACCCGATAGGGAAGGCCGGCGATCGTCAGGCTCTTGTCGACGGGATCGACCCCCGGGAAGAACTTCTCCCGCACCAGGTCGCCGATGACGATGACCGGGAGTCCCGCGCGCGCCTCTTGCGGGGTGAACGCCCGGCCCGAAGCGAGCTTGTAGCTCTTGATCCGGAAGAACTCCTCGTCCGCCGCGCGGACCTCGATCTTGCCGCGCAGGGTGCCTTGCGTGACCAGCATGTTGTCTTCGAAGCAGGTGCGGGCGTACAGGGCCGGCGTCCGGACCCGCTCCTTCACGAAAGCCGCTTCCTTGTAGTTCACCCGAGGCCGGCGCAGCCACTCGCGCCAAGTGTCGTCGGTGACGTTGCCGTTGTCGATGGCTGGAAACCGACGGACCTCGAAGGTGTTGACGCCGATCAGCCCGTTGGCGAACCGGTCCTGCATGTACAGGTTCATCCCCTGGACGATCGACACGACGGCGATCAGGAAGGTCACGCCTATCAGGACGCCGATCAGGGAAAAGAAGCTCTTGAGCTTCTGGACCCGGATCGTCCTGAGCGCGAGGCGGATGGCCTCAAGGAATGGCACAGGACTCCGCCCTCTGTCTCATGCCGCCACGTCCCGCGTGCTGCGGTCGCTCTCGATGCGTCCGTCCCGCAGGGTCACGATGCGGGCGGCGCAGGCCGCGATGTCCTGCTCGTGCGTCACCATGACCACGGTCTGGCCGCCGGCGTGCAGCTCACCGAAGACCCGCATGATTTCCTCGCTCGTCACGCTATCGAGATTGCCGGTCGGTTCGTCAGCCAGCAGGATGGACGGTTGATTCACGAGGGCCCGCGCGATCGCGACCCGCTGCCGCTGGCCGCCGGACAGCTCGTTGGGCCGATGATCCATACGGTCCGCCAAGCCGACTTGTGTCAGCGCCAGAGCCGCCTGCTCCCGCCGGGCCCGGGCCGGCACGCCGGCGTAGACCAGGGGCAGCTCCACGTTGTGGAGCGCGGTGGCGCGGGGCAGCAAGTTGAACGTCTGAAACACGAAGCCGATTTCCCGGTTGCGAACCCGGGCCAGGGCGTCGTCGGAGAGACGGGAAACCTCCTGGCCGTTGAGCCAGTACTCACCCGAGCTCGGGGTGTCGAGGCAGCCGAGCAGGTTCATCATGGTGGACTTGCCCGAGCCCGACGGCCCCATGATCGCGACGTACTCGTTTCGTGGAATATCCAGCGTCACGCCCCGGAGGGCGTGGATGGTCTCGCTGCCCATCTCGTAGCAACGGGTGAGGTCTCGAATTCTGATGATGGCATCGCTCATGACGTCACCGCCTCGGTCTTCTTTTTCTCCGGCGCCTTCTTGACCCGATCCCCATCCTTGAGGTCGCGGATCGCCTGATAGGTGCCGCCCACGATGGTCTCGCCTTCGCGGACGCCGTCGACCACCTCGAAGTACTCGTCGCCGGCGATCCCGATCTTGACCGGGCGGAACGTGGCGATGCCGTCGCGCACCACGAACACGCCTTCGGCTTCCTTCTTCTTGAACTTCTTGGTCGCGCGAATCGTGTCCTGCGGCGCGAGCTGCTCGTTCGGCACCTTCTCGTGCTCCCGGACCGTGAGAGAGATGATCGGCACCGACAGCACGTTCTTGCGGGTATCCGTGACGATGCGCGCGGTGCAGCTCAAGTCGGGCCGCACATCCCTCGGCGGGTTCCCGAGTGTGACCTCGACGTCGAAGTCCACCGCGCGATCGTTGGTGCCGGTTTGAGCGCCGGCCGCCGTCTGCGAAAGCTTGGCGCTGTTGCTGATCTTGGTCACCCGGCCGAGGAACGTCGTGTCAGGGTAGGCGTCGATGCTGACGTCCACCGAATCGCCCAGGTGCAGGCGCACGACATCGGTCTCGTCCACCTGCACCTTGGCCAGGATGGTGGACAGGTCCGCCACGGTCATGAGCAGGGCCGTCTCCTTGGAGAACGTTCCGGGCACCGCGACTTCTCCCTCGTGCACCGGGAGCCGCACCACGCGCCCTGAGATCGGCGCGAAGAGCTGGGTGCGGGCCAGGTTGTCGCGCGCCTCCTTGAGGCTCGCGCGCGCCTGCTCCAGCTGGGCTTCATTGGCGTTGAACGTGGCCACCGCGACGTCGTAGGCCTGCTGCGACTGCTCCACCGCCTCGGTGGCGATCAGCTCCGGAGCCGTCTTGTGGATCTGCATCGCCCGATCGAGCTGCCGCTTGCTCTGATCCCGATTGGTGCGGGCCTGGACCAGCGCGGCCTCGTTGGACGCGAGCAGGGCCTCGCCCCGGCTGACGGCGCCCTGGAACTGGACCGGATCGATCTGCACCAGGAACTGCCC
>DATHMJ010000186.1:0-3208 GCA_035487215.1 Gemmatimonadales bacterium | reverse complement strand
CAGGCCGTATAGCCTGCACCTGATCGGGTTGGGCGGCAGCGTGGGAACGCCGGCTGGAGGAATCACGGCGCCCGTGCTCGTCGTCGAAAGCTTCGATGAGCTGAACCGCCGGGCCGCTGAGGCGAAGGGGAAAATCGTGCTGTTCGACGTTCCCTTCGACACGACGCTGGCACCCTTCGCTGGTTACCGGGAAGCGGTCCAATATCGGATCAAGGGACCGTCCGCCGCCGCGCGCGTCGGCGCGAAAGCATGTCTGATACGGTCCGTCGCCTCGTTCTCGATCCAGAGTCCCCACACGGGGGTTACCCACTACGACTCGACCGTCGCTCGTATCCCCGCCGCGGCGCTCGGCGTCGAGGACGCGGAGCTGCTGCACCGCCTGGTGGGTCGGGGCGATTCCGTGGTGGTGCGGCTCACCATGGAAGCCCGGACGCTGCCCGATGCGCCCTCGCGCAACGTTGTGGCCGAGCTTCGTGGTGCCGAGAAGCCCGACGAGGTCGTGGTGGTGGGGGGCCACATCGATTCGTGGGACGTGGGGCAGGGAGCAATGGACGACGGAGGCGGCGCGCTCGCTGCCTGGCACGCGGTGCGCCTCATGCAACGGCTCGGTCTGCGGCCCCGCCGAACGGTGCGGGTCGTCCTCTGGACTAACGAGGAGAACGGCGGCCGGGGCAACACCGGATACCGGGATCAGCACGTCTCCGAGCTCGGGCGCCATGTCTTGGCGATCGAGTCGGACAACGGCGTATTCGCGCCGAGTGGATTCGGCGTCAGCGGCTCGGATTCGGCGGTTGCCGTGGCCCGGCAGCTCGGGCCCCTCTTGACTCGGATCGGCGCCGGGGACATCGAGCGGGAGGCCGGGGGCCCCGAAGCGGACGTAGAGCCGCTGGTCGAGCGGGGCGTGCCGGGCATGGGGCTCAAGACCGATGCCTCCCGCTACTTCTGGTACCACCACTCCGCCGGCGACATGTTCGACAAGATCGAGCCGGCGGAGCTGGCCCGGTGCGTGGCCGCGCTGGCGGTCGTGGCCTATGTCGTCGCCGACTTGCCGGAGCCACTTCCTCGATGAGCCGCCCCGAGCGCTCCCCACGCGTGATCGGCGGTCGGTGGCTGTTGCTGATCCATCAGCTTCCCCCCAAGCCCGACTATTTCCGGGTCAAGATCTGGCGCCGACTGCAGCGCGTCGGTGCCGTGGCGATCAAGAACTCGGTCTACGTGCTGCCGGGTACGGACCAAGCCTCCGAAGACTTTCAATGGATCCGACGGGAGATCGTCGCCGGCGGAGGAGAGGCATCGGTGTGCCAGGCGTCGTTCGTGGATGGCTTGTCGGACGCGCAGATCGAGATGCTCTTCCGGACCGCGCGAGAGGCCGACTACGCGGACGTCGCGGAGCAGGCGGACGCGCTCCTCAAGGCCGCTCCCGTCTCCCGGTTCGACGCTCCTCAGCGCGCGGAGCTGGACGCGAGCCTGGCTCGCCTGCGTCGCCGGGTCGCTGAGATCTCCGCGACCGATTTCTTCGGCGCGCCGGCGCGTCAGGTGGCCGACAAGGCGCTCGAGCGGATCGAGGCGAGGCTGCGTCCCAGTCTCCGACGACCGAAGCGCGGCGCCGCGGGCGCTCGACCCCGGATGGGGCGCGTGTGGGTTACCCGCCGCGGCGTGCATGTCGATCGAATCGCCAGCGCGTGGCTCATCCGTCGGTTCATCGATCCCAAGGCCCGCTTCCGCTTCGTCGCTCCCGACCACACGCCCGCTGCAGGAGAAGTCCGCTTCGACATGTTCGAGGGGGAGTACACCCACGAGGGCGATCGCTGCACCTTCGAAATGCTCGTCGCCCAATTTGCGCCCGCGGATCAGGCGCTTCGGGCAATCGGCGAGATCGTGCACGACATCGACTGCAAGGACGCCAAGTTCGGCCGGCCCGAGACACCGGGGTTCGAACGGCTGATCGCGGGCATCGCGCGCGCGCAACGGAAGGACGAGGACCGGCTGGCCCGGGGAGCCGGAGCGCTGGACGCGCTCTACGAATCGTTCGGCAGCACTCCAGCGGAACGTGCCCCAGCCTCCGAGAGGGCGAACTCAGGCTGAGACCCGCGACCCGCTGAACCGCGGCAGCTGCGACCGGTGTCGTGTCAGGAAGCCCTCGTAGAGGTGTGAATCACTGTACTCGCGCATCTCAGCGATCCGGTCGCCCTCGAACCGAATCACCACGCAGGTGCGCTGGTCCATGACGTCCTCAGGATGCGATGTGAGCCAGCTGCGCTCTCGGATCTCGACGATCACTCGCGCGTCCGCCTCGTACCAGACCCGCCAGACGTCCTCGTAGCCCCAGTCGGCGGCGCCGAGCCCGAACTCCCGATTCGCGAACGCGCGAAGCACCGCCGCGCGCCCCCTCCACTCCCCGCCGATGGGCGGCGCGCCGGCCACCCAGTATGCGATGTCGTCGGTGAACAGCCGCCCGACCTCGTCCATCTTCCCGGCGAAGAGCGCGGCCTCGTAGGCTTTGGCGATCTCCAGGCGGGCGCTCATCGCGCGACCTCGGCGTCGGCGACCTGCGCCGCGGCGCCACCGCCCGCCATCGGATTCGCCTTCCGGCCGGCTCGTTCCATCGGCCGGGACAGCTCCGGGCGATGCCGGTCGATCACGCTCCAGAAATCGAGCGCGCGGTCGAGCAGCTCATGCGCCGCCGTTCGTAGCGCCTCGCTCGCTTTCACCTGGCGCACGTTGTTTTCCATGTCCTCGGCATCCCAGCCGCGCGAGTGCGCGATGAAGGGAAACGCCGGGAAGAGGAAACCGAGTTCGCTCCAGAAGGTCAGCATGCTGCCGGCAACCGCCTGGATGTTGTCCTGGCCGCCGGTGATGATGAACCCGGCCACCTTGTTGGTGATCAGCACCCGATTGGCGATCGTGATCTGATTCTGAATGCAGTTGAGTCGCTCTGCCATCTTGTGGTAGAGCGACGAGGCGCTGCCCCACCGGATCGACGTCGCGATCAGCACGACATCGGCCCAATGCACCAGTCCCTCGTACACCGGGGCGAGCTGGTCCGCCGGGTCGCGCTCGGTGATGGCGCACGGCCAAGTGCATGCGCGCGCCGCCTTGGAGTAGTTCCCCTCGCACGGTCGAAAGGCGAGGTCACGCAGTTGCACAAGTTGGGTTTCGGCCCGTCGATCGTCCGCCGCGTGGCGCAACGCGTGATCCAACAACGCGT
>DATHMJ010000185.1:0-2088 GCA_035487215.1 Gemmatimonadales bacterium | reverse complement strand
CGACGGTCCAGCCCATCGTCGGAAAGGGGGGCGCACTGCTCCAGGGGCGGGTGCGCTGTGGCCAGTGCGCGCGTCGGTTGCAGACCAAGTACTGGGCCAAAGATGGCCAGGCGCGGGCCGCATCCTATATGTGCCGCCCCGTCAATGCGGAGGGTGAGCCGGAGCACACGATCACCTGCTCCGCGCGCCTCGTGGACCAGGCCGTCATCGGCATGGTCTTGGCGGCCTTGACCCCGGTCGAGATTGACGCCGCGCTCACCGTGATCACCGATGCGAACCGCGAGCAAGCAACCATCACCCGCACCCAGGCGCGACAGCGGCAGGACGCCGAAGACGACGTCGACCGTGCGCGACGCAGCTATGAGATGGCGGGGTCGAGTCATCCTCGGGTCAGCGCCCACCTGCTGCAGCAATTTGAGGATGCGCTCGCCCGCCTCGATGACCTCAAGCGGGCGCAGGCTCGCCTGACCCGCCAGGCCCCCGTTTCGGTCACCCGGGAGGATGCGGTGGCACTGCAGGCGCTGACTCAGGACATCCGGCGCCTGTGGGACGCGGGCACGACCACCAACGAAGATCGGAAGCGGCTGTTGCGGATCGTCCTCTCCGAGGTGGTCGTGCTGGCGGCCACCGCCGAGGGCATCGAGCTCGAGGTGGCTTGGACCGGTGGCCTGCGCCAGCGGCTGGTGGTTCCCCGCCCGAAGGCGGTGGACGCCCTGGTGATCCAACTCCATCACGAGGGACAAGATCCGAACGCGATCGCGGAGCACCTGAATGCGCAAGGCCTGACCACAGCGAAGGGCACCCCGTTTAAGCGCTCAACGATCTACGCCGTGCTGGACCGCCACGGCTTGCGCCGAAAGGATGAGCGGCGAGAAATTCTCCTCCTGATTCGGCAGATGGTGATCGAAAACGTGCCCCGGAAGGACATGCTGGTCCGCCTCACCTCGGAGAGCCCGAAGGGGTTGGGCCCATGGACGCACAACCGCGTCAGCCAAATCATCAGCGGCCTCCGCCGTGGGGTCGCGGGAATTCCCCCGCTGCCGGCCAGCCGGCGTGTAGCGCGTGTCCCTGGACGAGGACCGGGGAGCACCACGGTGACGCCGGACGGGCCCTGACGACGCGTCGTCCCCGGGTAGCCCGGCCGCGCCTCGGCATCACCGCGGCCCTCAAGCTGCTGACCAATCCGAAGTTCGCTGAGGCGGTCAAGATTTTCCACGAGGAAGCGGCCGGGATTCGAGCTCCGGGCACCAAACCCCGGACAGGTCAAAAGCGCCTGAGGGCGCTCGGGGAGCGATTCCGTGTCACGTGGGGTGTCCTGCCGCCTCCGGCCGTCCTCCTGATCGATCCTGATCCCCGCCGCCGGATCGTCGAGGCACTAGGCTCCGGGCGGTGGGGGCTCATCCTCGTCTTCCCCTGGACTACCGACACGGAGATCCAGACGCAGAGCAAGGCCATTCGCAAGGTCACGCGCAAGCGGCACCACGACACCCAGGAGGAACACCGGGCTCAATGCGCCGACTGGTTGGAGGGGTGTGGATTCAGCCGTCCCCAAGTCGCGAAGGCCGTTTGGGCCGGCGGCATGGGCTACGTCGGCCGACAAAAGAAGAGGCGATTCGCGCACTTCCGGAGGAACGGGAGCAGCAATTGATCGAGCAGGCAACTGAGCGCGGGCTCACCTACAACCAGGCCGAACAGCAACTCGTGCGACAAGCCCGGGGCTCCGAGGCGCCCGCCAGCGCCATGGTGCGCATGGCCGAGGCCCGCGAGACCGGCCGGGTCAATCAGCTCAACCGCGACTTGGCTGTACCGGTCGTGTCCGAACCGCTGAGTGCTGCGATCACCGCCCTGATCCGCACGCTGGACGATCAACAAGCCGACGCCGAGGTGCGGGTGAAGGCTCGCGCGCTCCACCGGGCCTTGTTACCCTCCGCCGGCCTATGACACACAGCTGTTCTTTGCGTTCGGACGTCGGCGATGACCTCCGCCTTCTGATGGAGGCATGCGTGGTAAGCGCTCCCCCGACCAGTCGCGGCGCCCGTTCCAGCCACCTCAGCATGGCCACGGCGAGCCGGATCCCCCGTCCGCGGG
>DATHMJ010000184.1:0-2264 GCA_035487215.1 Gemmatimonadales bacterium | reverse complement strand
GTCCGCGCCCATGAGCCGCGAATAGCCGACGACATCGGCGCACAGGATCGCCGCCAGCCGCCGCTCTACCCGTTCCTCCGCCATCTTCCCGCTCCCCGCGAGGAGAAGCGAGGATAGCAGCCCCGCTCGTGGCAGTCGATCTTCCGTTTGTCCGAATTCGCCGTAGGCGTCAAAGTCCCTATCGGATTGAGTGGCGGAGAGCCATTGTGTCCGAAGAAAGACGCGCGCGACCGCAGCCGACGCCCGAGACACAGTATCTTACCACCCAACTTGGCCGGTTTCCGAACCCGCCGGCAAGGTCTCTCGCGGCCTGGGGATGAGGATACTCGCGCCAGCGTTTCTGCGGTCTAAATAATCTCTAGGGAGGAGCAGTCATGAGATCGAGTGAGTTCAAGGTGGCCCGGGACTTCCTGCTGGAGAATCGGACCGACGGGCGCCGCGCCGTCGAAAACTTTCGGTGGCCGGAACCGGCGTCTTTCAACTGGGCGCTGGACTGGTTCGACGTGGAGCTGGCCCGAGGCTCGCTAAGCGACAGGCCCGCACTGCACGTCCTTGGCGAACACGCCGAAGAGGTGAGCTTCGCCGAGATGGCCGCACGCTCTAGCCGGGTTGCCAACGGGCTGCGTCGACTCGGCGTCCGGCGCGGCGACCGGATCCTGCTAATGACCGCCAGTGTCACACCCCACTGGGAAACTATGCTCGCGGCCATGAAGCTGGGTGCGGTCGTGATCCCGTCCACTCTGCTACTGACTGCAGCCGACTTGGCCGAGCGGGTCGCGCGCGCCCGCGTCCGCTGTGTGATCGTCCCCATGTCCGAGACTCACAAGTTCCCTGGTCTCGGCGATAACGTTTTCCGCGTCTGCCTTGGTGACCCGCCGCCGGATTGGACGTCCTTTGATTCACTGCACGACGCGTCGGAAGAGTTCGAGCCGGATGCGGAGACGCGGCCGGACGACCCGATGCTGCTCTACTTCACTTCTGGCACCACCTCGCGGCCAAAGATGGTGCTGCACAGCCACCGCAGCTACCCGGTCGGCCACCTCTCTACGATGTACTGGATCGGCGCCCGGCCCGGCGAACGGCACATGGCAATCGGCGCACCGGGCTGGGCGGGACACAGCTACATGGCCCTGTTCGGGCCGTGGAATGCTGGGGCCACCATCGTGGTGCTTAACCAATCCCGCTTCGACGCGCGCGTCGTCCTCGATGCGCTCGTCGAGCACCGCGTGGACACGTTCTTCGCCCCACCGACGGTCTGGCGGATGCTGCTGCAGCAGGACCTGTCGGCTTGGCCCGTGGTTCTGCGGGAGGCGGTGTCCGGCGGCGAGCCCTTGAACCCGGAGGTGATTGAGCAGATCCAGCGAACTTGGGGTGTGACGGTCCGTGACGGCTGGGGACAAACCGAGATGACCAGCCAGATTGCCAACGTCCCCGCCCAGCCCCTGAACGTCGGCGCCATGGGGTCCCACTTGCCCGGCTGCTCGGTGGCAATTCTGGATGAGGAAGGCCGGGAGGCCGAAGACGGTGAACTAGCCCTGCCGATGGCGCCACGGCCGCCCGGCTTGATGCTGGGTTACTTGCAAGACGACGATACCCTGCAGCCGATCCAGGGGCCCTACTACCGCACCGGCGATGCCGTGCGGCGTAACCCCGACGGGACCTATCGTTACGTTGGCCGGGTGGATGACGTCTTCAAGTCGTCCGGGTATCGCATTAGCCCGTTCGAACTGGAGAGTGTTCTGATCGAGCACCCCGCGGTGGTCGAGGTCGCAGTCGTACCCAGCCCCGACCCGCTGCGGCTGGTAGTGCCGAAGGCCTTCGTCGCACTGGCCGCCGCGCACGAGCCGACACGCGATACGGCGGCGTCCATCTTCCGGCACATTCGCGACCGTCTCGCTCCTTACAAGCGGGTCCGCCGGATCGCCTTCACGGAGGAATTGCCGAAGACGGTCTCGGGCAAGATCCGCCGCGCGGAGCTGCGCCGCGGCGAGGCGGCTCACGGGGCCGCCCCCCGCCCCGTGGACGAGTTCAGGGAGGAGGAAGTGTTATCGATCACCAGATCGGAATGAGGATTTTTAACATAGCCGCGTGGCGCCGCCGGCCCGGAGGCGCGCTCGTGGTTCGGGATGACGTTCGCCAAGGAGACGCCTGCGTGGCGTGCTACGCCCGCGGTCCGCTTTCGGCGCGAGCTCGCCGCTGGCCTCGCGTATGACAAACGGCCCGATCTGCCCCTCAACGGACCTTGCCGGCGCGAACGAGCAACG
>DATHMJ010000183.1:0-4112 GCA_035487215.1 Gemmatimonadales bacterium | reverse complement strand
GTGACGGGCGCCGCCCCGCCACCCAGAGGCGGGTACTCGATGTTGAGCATGAGGATCCGCAGAGCGTCCGGCATAGGCCCCGCCGTCTACCTGGGCAGCGTGCTCCTCGTGGCCCTGCGCCTCCGTGAAGGGACCGGTCCTACGGCGCCAGCGCCCTCGACTGCACCTGCGCCGTAACGAGCGCAAGGAACGCATCCACCGCCATCACCTCCTGCTTCTTCCCGACCCCGCGCACCCTGAGCGCCAACGCATCGCTCTCCGCTTCTCGCTGACCGATCACCGCCATGTAGGGCACCTTCTGCACTTCACCCTCGCGAATCCGGTAGTTGAGCGTCTCGTTGCGGTCGTCCACGTGCACCCGGAGCCCGGCCGCCTTGAGCCGTCGCGCCACGGCTCGGGCGGCGTCGGCCTGGGCGTCCGAGATCGGGATGACCCGGACCTGCTCGGGCGCGAGCCACACCGGGAACGCACCGGCGAAGTGCTCGATCAGGTTCCCGGTGAAGCGCTCCAGCGTCCCATAGATCGCGCGATGGATCATCGCGGGCCGGTGCGGCTTGTTGTCGGCACCGGTGTACTCGAGCTGGAATCGCTCCGGCAGATTGTAGTCGAGCTGGATCGTCGGCCCTTGCCACAGTCGTCCGATCGAGTCCTTGAACTTGATGTCGATCTTGGCGCCGTAGAACGCGCCGCCGCCGGCGTCGATCCGATAGGGAATACCCTTGCGCTCGAGCGCGCGCACCAGCGTCGCTTCCGCCCGGTCCCACACTTCATCGCTGCCGAGCCGCTCGGGCGGGCGGGTGGAGATCTCGAAGTCCAGCTCGTAGCCGAACGTCTGGCGCACCAATCGGTCCACCTGGTCCAGGCAGAGGAAGATCTCGTCTTCGACCTGTTCCGTGGTGCAGAAAATGTGGGCGTCGTCCATGGACAGCCCGCGTACCCGCAGCAGCCCGTGCAGCGTGCCCGACTTCTCGTTGCGGTAGACGTTGGCCACTTCCGAGAGCCGGATCGGCAGATCGCGATAGCTGCGCTGCTGGCTCCGGTAGATGAGGCAGTGCATCGGGCAGTTCATCGGCTTCACCCGATAGCGCGTGTCCTCGCTCTCGCCCGCGCCCGCGGCCATCGGCGGATACTGGTTCGCCGCGTAGAGCGGCAAGTGACCCGAGATGTAGAACAGCTCCTCGCGAGTCAGGTTCGGCGTGTACACCAGGTCGTAGCCGCTGGCGATGTTGTCGTCTTCGACCGCGCGGGAGAGGAGCCATTTGATCATGGCGCCTTTCGGGTGCCAGAGCACGAGGCCCGGCCCCACGATCTCGTTGATCGAGAAGAGGTCGAGCTGCCGCCCCAGGACCCGGTGGTCCCGCTTCCGCGCTTCCTCCAACCGGTGGAGATAGCCGTCGAGATCTTCCTTCTTGAACCAGGCCGTGCCGTAGATGCGCTGCAGCATCTGCCGCTTCTCGTCGCCCCGCCAATAGGCGCCGGCGGCGTGCAGCAGCTTGAAGTGCTTGAGCCGCCCGGTGCTCGGGACGTGCGGGCCGCGGCAGAGATCCTGGAACGGGCCGTCGGTGTAGACGGTGATGGTCTCGTCCGGTCCCAGCTCGGCGATCCGCTCGAGCTTGAGCGGGTCGTCGGCAAAGCGGCGGTTGGCCTCGGCCCGGTCCACCACCTCGCGCACGAACGGGTAGTCGCGCTTGACCACCTCGCCCATCTGTTTCTCGATCCGCTCGAGATCTTCCGGCGTGAACGGACGAGGGACCTCGAAGTCGTAGTAGAACCCGTCTTCGATGGGCGGTCCGAAGCCGATGCCGGCGCCGGGGAAGATCTCCCGCACCGCCGTGGCCAGGATGTGAGCCGAGGAGTGTCGCAGGACCTCGAGAGCTTCGGGGTCGCGATCGGTGAGGATGGCGACTTTGGCGTCGGCCTCGATGGGGCGAGACAGGTCGCGCACCTGGCCGTCTACCCGAATGGCAAGCGCGGCCTTCGCGAGCCCCGGGCCGATGCTCTCGGCCAGCTCGCGCCCGGTGGTCCCCGACGGCATCTCGCGCACCGAGCCGTCGGGTAGAGTCAGGCGGATGACGCTCACTGGCTGCTCTCCACCATGACCGACGGCACCACCGGGGCCGCTCCGCGGCCGAACGCGAAGTACAGGCCGATCCCGACCACGACGAGCGCCAGGACCAGCAACCAGCGGCTCAGTGTGCCCAGGCTTACGTCTTCCCGTTCTTCGGTCATCGGGCGTCCGGAAAAAGTCCCTGTTGGATGGTGCGCCGGAGTGAGAGAGCGTGTTAACTTAATTCTTCATCTCCGGATTTTGAACGAGGTTATGACGTGAAGTACGGGAAGCGGCTGAGCGGCTTCGAGATCTTCGGATGGGCCGGGCTGGGGGTTCTGACCGGCCTGGTCACAGGCTTTGCCTTGAGCGAGTGGGTTGGGGGCGTGAGCCAGCCGCGGGTGAAGCGGATAGTCACCCGCCGCCACAGTGCCCGCCCGGCGCTCACGCCGGCGGCCTGCGCCCGGGCCGCGGCCCAGGCCCTGGGCGCCGATCCCGCCCTCCACGAGCTCGGTCTCCAAGCGACGGCCGTCGCCGTCGGCGTCGTGGAGCTGCACGGGTGGGTATCGACCCGCGCCCTCCGCGCCCGTGCCGGCACCGTGACAGGCGGCGTGGCCGGCATCGACCGCGTGGTCAACAGCATCCTCGTGCGCGGCGAGGACGATCTCAATCCCGGGAACGTCGCCGACCAGAGCGCATGAGCGAGCCGCTCGCCCCGCAGTACAATCCGGCGGCGATCGAATCCGATCTCTATCGGTGGTGGATGGAGCGGGGCCTGTTCGCGCCCGCCGCACGCGGTACCCCCTACGTCATCATGATGCCCCCGCCCAACGTGACAGCCGTGCTGCACATGGGCCACGGGCTCAACAACACCATCCAGGACGTCCTGGTCCGGTTCGAGCGGATGCGGGGACGGGCCGTGCTCTGGCTGCCGGGCACCGATCACGCCGGCATCGCCACCCAGAACGTGGTGGAGCGCCTGCTCGCCAAGGAAGGCACGACCCGTTTCGACATCGGACGCGAGGCGTTCGTGGAGCGGGTGTGGGCCCACGTGCGCGAGACCGGCGCCACCATCCTCGACCAGCTCAAGGCCATCGGATGCTCCGCCGATTGGTCGCGGACCTACTTCACGCTGGACGACGATCTCTCGCGCGCGGTGCGCGAGGTCTTCGTGCAACTGTATGAGAAGGGCCTGGTCTACCGCGGGCACTACATCATCAACTGGTGTCCCCGCTGCCTGACCGCGCTCTCCAATGAAGAGGCGGAGAAGGAAGAAACCGACGGCAAGCTCTGGCACTTCCGCTATCCGCTGGCCGATGGCTCGGGCTTTGTCACCGTGGCCACCACGCGCCCCGAGACCATGCTGGGCGACACGGCCGTGGCCGTGCACCCCGACGACGAGCGCTACCGGGCGCTCATCGGCCGCGAGCTGAGGCTGCCGGTGGTGGACCGCCTCATCCCCATCGTGGCCGACCCCGCCGTGGACCGCGCATTCGGCACCGGGGCCGTGAAGGTGACGCCGGCGCACGATCCCCTCGACTTCGAGATCGGGAAGCGGCATCACCTGCCGAGTATCGACGTGATGACCCCGGAGGCGCGGATGAGCCTCGCGGCGCCCGACCGGTTCCAGGGACTCGACCGCTTCGAGGCGCGCAAGCGGGTGGTCGCCGAGTTCGAGGCGGCCGGTTTGCTGGAAAAGGTCGAGCCGCACCGGCACGCGGTCGGGCATTGCTACCGGTGCGACACGGTGGTCGAGCCCCGGCTGTCCGAGCAATGGTTCGTGAAGATGGCGCCGCTCGCGCGGCCCGCGCTCGCCGCGTACAAGGAGGGCCGGCTCCGCTTCGTGCCCGAGCGCCGCGGCGACGAGTACGCCCAGTGGATGGAGAATATCCGCGACTGGTGCATCTCCCGGCAGCTCTGGTGGGGCCACCGCATTCCGGTGTGGTACTGCGAGCGCGAGCGTTGCGCGCGAGTGGTGGCGAGCCGCACCGACGTGAGGAAGTGCCCCGATTGCGGCGGTCCGGTGCGCCAGGACGAGGATGTCCTCGACACCTGGTTCTCCTCC
>DATHMJ010000182.1:0-2640 GCA_035487215.1 Gemmatimonadales bacterium | reverse complement strand
TTCTGGCCCCGCGGCATAGTGCCCGAGCCGAAGCGCACCTTCCCACCGGTGCCCCCGTCCCGGCCACCCCTTCCGCAGAGAGCGCGCGGCCTCTTGGTGAAGAACCTGGCGAGAGAAAGAGGACCGGGCCGGTGAGCGCGGACCACATTCCCGTCGCGCGGGACGCACCGCTACTCTCGGTGCGCGGCGTCTCCTGCACCTTCGGTGGGGTCCACGCCGTCGTTGACGTCAGCTTCTCGGCGCCGGTGGGGCAGATCACCGGTCTGATAGGACCGAACGGCGCCGGGAAGTCCACGACGCTCGGCATCGTGGCCGGCGCCATCAAGCCGACGGCGGGTACCGTCCAGTTCGCCGGTGCGGACGTCACCAAGCTGCCGAGTTACCGGCGTGCCCGGCTCGGGATGATCCGGACCTTCCAGATGCGGGGCGAGTTCGATCGGCTCACCGTCCTGGAGAACCTGCTCGTCGCCGCTCCGGGGCAGCGGGGCGAGAAGGTCCGCAACATCTACTCGGTCAGAAGGACCTGGCGCCGGCAGCAGCGCGAGCTGGTGGACCAGGCGCGAGAACTCCTCGACCAATTCGGGATCCTGAGCCACGAGAACGTGTATGCCGCGGAGCTGAGCGGCGGCCAGCGCCGGTTGATGGAGCTCGCCAGGGCGCTCATGGCGAAACCAAGACTGCTGCTGCTGGACGAGCCCATGGCGGGGGTGAGTCCGACGCTGCGCGGCCGCCTCGCCGAGCACCTGCTAGAAGTGGCAGACAGCGGCATCGCCATCGTGCTGGTGGAGCATGAGCTGCAGTTCGTCGAACACGTCTGCGGGCACGTCCTCGTGCTCGCCCAGGGAACGGTGATAGGCGAGGGGAAGATGAGCTCCCTGCGCGAGCAGGCCGCCGTCCTCGACGCCTATCTCACGGGATAGACGGGGCGCGCTCACGGTGGAACTTCTCGAATTCAAGTCCCTGACGGCCGGTTACAACGACATCCCGGTTACGACGGAGATCTCCCTCGCGGTGAGCAAGGCGGAAATTGTCGCCCTCCTGGGACCGAACGGCGCCGGCAAGTCCACGCTCCTGAAGGCGCTCCTGGGGGAGGCGAGAATTTTCTCAGGCTCGATCCTGCTGCGGGGCGACGATGTCACCGGCTGCTCCCCGGAGCGCCTCGCGAAAATGGGTCTCGGCTACGTGCCCCAGAACGAGAACGTCTTTCCCTCCCTCACCGTGCTGGAGAACCTGGAGATGGGCGCCTTCCTCGCCCCCAGGCGGCGGGTGGGGGAGAAGATCGAGGCGATACTCGGGCAGTTTCCACCGCTCCGGCCGCTCATCCGCCGGAAGGTGAGCCAGCTCTCGGGCGGGGAGCGGCGGCTCGTCGCCATCGGGAGGGCGCTCGTGCTGTCCCCCGAGGTGCTGCTCCTCGACGAGCCAACGGCCAACCTCTCGCCGGGCAACGCGCGATCGGTGCTCACCGAGTACGTGACCCAGGTGGCAGAGGCGGGAACGGGCGTCCTGCTCGTAGAGCAGCGGGCGAAGGAGGCCCTGCAGATCGCACACCACGCCTGCGTGATGAGCGGAGGGCGGATCGAGGTCGCCGGGCCGCCGGGCGCGCTCCTGGAACGGGCCGACATCGGACGCCTCTTCCTGGGCGAGACGACTAGAAAGCCGAGCTAGCGGAGGGATAGCGGATGTACTTCACGGCGGAGGAGAAGGTCCAGATCTACTACGAAGACGTCGGCTCGGGAGCGCCCGTGGTGATGATCCA
The DNA here is from genome assembly GCA_035487215.1 of Gemmatimonadales bacterium. Lineage (GTDB taxonomy): Bacteria > Gemmatimonadota > Gemmatimonadetes > Gemmatimonadales > GWC2-71-9 > DASQPE01. The sequence continues at coordinate 884 of DATHMJ010000182.1, read as the reverse complement.
CGGCGCCGCGACCTCGAGCAAGGTCTACGACGGCCTCGCCTCACGCATGGTGGCCCAGTTCCGCTGCATCCGGCTGGACCTGCGCGGTCTCGGCCGGAGCGACCGGGTCGACGCCGTCTCTCCCACCGCTTGGTGCGACGACACCATGGCGCTGATGGACCATCTCGGGATCGACAAGGCGCACCTGCTTGGCTGTTCGCTCGGGGCGCGAATCGCCGGCCGGCTGGTGCTCGACCATCCCGGGCGATTCGAGACCTTGACCGTCGACGCGCCGCTCGTGGCGGTGGCAACTGCCGCGAGCTCCCGGCTGAACACCCGCTTCAGCAACCTCGACAACCCGGACCCGACCGACCGGCGCCGCTGGCAGAACTTCCACGGGGCCGACTGGAGGGAGGCCGTCTCCTTCTACTTCCGGGCGAGAAACGACCCAGCGCTGCAGGAACACCTGACGCTGCGGCCGCATCTGTCCTCGATCACCCTGCCGACGCTGATCACGCGGGGGGACATCGACGACGATGTCCACCCGCTTTCGCACACGATCGAGTGGCATGCCGCCCGTCCGTCCTCGTGGCTGTGGATCGCCCCCGGGACGGCCTTCTCGGCCGCGCAGAACCAGGCGGCGGCCTTCGCCCGGGTCTTCGGCGCCTTCGTGGAACGGTCCGCGGCGGACAAGGCGACCTAGGCCCGGCCGGGGAGCCGCGAGCGAGAGGAGTCAACACATGGACGCGTCACCAGTCTTCGGCCTCGGCTACGTGCGGATATGGGAGGCGGATCTGACGCAGTGGCAGCAATTCGCCGAGCGCGTGCTCGGCATGGTGGGCGAACGTGACGGGGACGGCCGCCTGCTCGTCCGCATGGACGACTGGGTCGGCCGCTTCATCGTC
>DATHMJ010000181.1:0-2291 GCA_035487215.1 Gemmatimonadales bacterium | reverse complement strand
GGTGGTGCCCATGGCATTAGTTGATTTAGGTGAGAGCGGCGGGTAACACCGCCGCTCTTTCTTTTTATGGCGCAACGCCCGGGGACCGGCCGAAGTGCGGCTTTCGTTTCTCCAGGAACGCCTGGATCGCCTCTTTCGCATCGGTCGTTTCCGCCGCCACCGACTGGAGTTGTGACTCGAGCTCCATCGCTTGCTCGAGATCGAGGTCAAGCGCGCGTTCCAGGCCGTGCTTGATCAGGGCATAGGTCTGTCGCGGCCCATCGGCAAAGCGCCGGGCGCGGTCTGTCGCCGCCGTCATCAACTGCTCCGGTGGCACGACCGCCGTAATCAGTCCGAGCTGCTGCGCGTCTTCGGCCATTAGCGGATCCCCTGACATCGCGAGCTCGGTCGCCTTACTGAGGCCGAGCATTCGTGTCAGGAAGAAGAGGCTGCCGGCGTCGGGAACCAGCCCGACGCGGACGAAGACGACGATCAACGGGGTGCCGGCTGCCGCGATCCGAAGGTCGCAGGCGAGTGCCAGGCTCAACCCCGCGCCGGCGGCGGTTCCGTTGAGCGCCGCGATCACCGGCCTAGGACAGGCCCGGATGGCTCGGATCATCGGCGCGTAGTTCGTGCGCAGATCGTTGCCCAGGTCGCGCTCACCCGCCTGGCGTCGCGCCACCACGTCCTTGAGGTCGGCGCCGGCGCAAAAGGCGCGGCCGGATCCGGTGATGATCACGGCTCCCACCTCGGGATCGCACGCCGCGGTCTCCATTTCGTCGCGTAGCGCGCCCGTCATCTCTCGGTTGAGGGCGTTGAGCGCCTCCGGGCGGTTGAGCGTGAGCGTTAGGACGCCGGCGTCAAGCGCGCGCAGGACTACGTCGCTCATCGACCGGTGAACCGACCGGGTCGCTTCTCGAGGAAGGCGCGCATCCCTTCGCGCTTGTCGTCGGACGCGAACAGGAGGTAGAAGAGCTTTCGCTCGAAGTCGAGGCCGGCCGTTAGTCCCACCTCCATCGCATGATTGACCGCTTCCTTGCCAAGGCGTACCGCCAGCGGTGGCCGCTGCGCGATCAGCTTTGCCAGCCGCAGGGCCTCCTCGAGGTGAGCCCCGGCCGGGACGACGCGGTTGACGAGCCCGAGGCGTTCCGCCTCCGCCGCGCCCACTGGCTCGCCGGTCAACACCGCCTCCATGGCGCGGACTTTTCCGGCCGAGCGCGCCCACCGTTGGGTGCCGCCCGCGCCCGGAATGATCCCGATCTTCACCTCCGGCTGGCCGAACTGGGCCGTATCCGACGCCACCACCAGGTCGCACATCAAGGCCAGCTCACAGCCACCTCCAAACGCGTAGCCGCTCACCGCGGCGATCACCGGTTTGTGGATGGCTCGAAAGCGGGTCCAGCGGGCGAAGTTGTCGTCGCGGAGCACGTCGACCGCGCTCGCCTCCACCATCTGCGTGATATCGGCGCCCGCCGCGAAGGCACGATCGTCGCCCGTGAGGATCATGCAGCGGATCGCCTCGTCGCGGTCGAAGCCCTCCAGCGCGTCGACCAGCTCGGCGATCGTTTTCGGGTTGAGGGCGTTGCGAACCTGCGGCCGATTGATCCTGACGATCCCGACCGGGCCGTCGGCCTCGGTGAGAACGAACTCGTACGGCATTTGTCCCTCCTGCCGGCCAAGTCTAGCCGGGGAGCGTCGCGACGCCCGGTGCCAGCCAGCGGCCGAATCGGCGTTATAGGCTCGTGAAGCGGCTGCTTGCGGCGCTTGCCCCGGTTGGCGCGCTGCTGCTGTTCTCCACCACCGCCCTGGCCGATGACCAGCCATTCAAGACCGTTGTCGACACCATCGTCCCCAAGACGCCCGGGCTGACCATTCAGGGATCGATGGGCGGCTGCGACCTGCTGCTCCAGAACCAGACCAACCAGGACGTGATCCTCTTCGACATGAGCAAGCCGCCGAAGCCGTTTCGTTTCGCCGCCCAGCCCAAGGCCGCCACCCCCCGTCCGCCCATCCCCGTGCATCTGCCAACGGCCGGCGTATGGCCCTGCGCCAGCCTGCCGGCGGTCAATGAGGACCAGCGTTGGAATCACGTCGTGGCCACCGTCGGCATCTGGAGCGTGAACGGCACGGTCGGCGCCCTCAGCTTCAAGCTCAATGCCCGAACGCTTTACGATCCGGCACTGGATCCGCCTTCGGACTGGACGATGTACCTGCGTTATGGAGCAGGGGCAGTGGCCGTCGGCGGACTGTTGATCGCCATCCCCTACCTCTTCCTACGCCGCCGCGACATCCTCGGCAGCAACAAGAAAGCC
>DATHMJ010000180.1:0-10113 GCA_035487215.1 Gemmatimonadales bacterium | reverse complement strand
GCAGGACGTGCAGGCGGCGATCACGCAAACGCTCCGGACGCTCCCCCAGGGAATCCTGCCGCCCTCGTACCAGAAGACGAATCCGGCCGACGCCCCCATCCTGACGCTGGCGCTCACGTCGGACGTGGTGCCCCTGTCCACGCTCGACGAGTACGGTGAGACGACCATCGCCCAACACCTGTCCATGGTGAGCGGCGTGGCCCAGGTGCTGGTGTACGGGGCCCAGAAGTACGCCGTCCGGATCCAGCTCGATCCGGCGCAGCTCGCCTCGCGCGGACTCGGGCTCGAGGACGTCGCCACCGCCGTCGGAAACCAGAACATCAATCTGCCCACCGGGGTCCTGTGGGGACCCAAGACGGCGCTCACGGTCCAGGCCACCGGGCAGCTCCAGGACGCCGACGCCTTCCGCGAGATGATCGTGGCCTACCGCAACGGCGCGCCGGTGCATTTGCGCGAGCTGGGTCGGATCACGGACGACGTGCAGAACAACAAGACCGCGAGCTGGTACGGGCAGTCGCGCGCCATCGTGCTGGCGGTGCAGCGGCAACCGGGCACCAACACCGTCGCGGTGGCGCAGCGGGTGCAGGCGGCCCTCCGCCAGGTGCAGGCCGAAATCCCGCCCGGTGTGAAGGTCGAGACCCTGTACGACCGCTCGGAGACCATTCAGGCCTCGGTGCACGACGTCACGTTCACCCTGGAGCTGACGCTGGCGCTGGTCGTGATGGTGATCTTCCTGTTCCTGCGGAACCTGTCGGCGACCGTGATCCCGAGCCTCGCGCTGCCGATGTCCATCATCGGCACGTTCTCGGTCATGTATCTGCTGGGCTACAGCCTCGACAACCTCTCGCTGATGGCCCTCACGTTGGCGGTCGGCTTCGTGGTGGACGATGCCATCGTGATGCTGGAGAACATCGTCCGGCATTTGGAGATGGGGAAAGACAGGATGCAGGCGGCGATCGACGGAGCGGGGGAAGTCGGCTTCACCATTCTCTCGATGACGCTGTCGCTGGCCGCCGTGTTCATCCCGATCCTCTTCATGGGCGGCATCATCGGGAAGCTGTTCCACGAGTTCGCGGTCACCATCGGCGTGTCGATCCTGGTGTCCGGCTTCGTGTCGCTCACGCTCACGCCCATGCTCTGCAGCCGCTTCCTGCGCTCCCAGCACGGCGCGGCGCACGGGCGCTTGTACACGGTCACCGAGCGGGCGTACGAGCGGGTGCTGGCGCGCTACGAAGCGAGCCTGGCGTGGGTGATGCGCCACCGGGGCGAAACGCTGGTCTTCTCCGCGGTGATCCTCGTCGCGACGGCGTGGCTGTTCTGGGTGATTCCGAAGGGTCTGTTCCCCTCCGACGACACCGGCCAGCTCCTGGCGACCACGGAGGCGGCCGAGGGGGTGTCGTACGACGCATTGGTCCAGGCGCAGCGCGACGTGGCCGCGGTCGTCGCCAAGGACCCGGACGTACGGTCCGTCACGTCATCGGTAGGCACGACCGCCGCCGCGAATCAGGGGCAGCTCACGATCGACCTCAAGCCCGTCAACCAGCGGAGCCGGAGCGCCGATCAGATCGGCCGGGATTTGACGGGCGCGCTGCAGGCCGTTCCCGGCATCACGGTCTACGTCCAGAACCCGCCCGCGATTTCGATCGGCGGGCTGGCCTCGAAGAGTCTGTACCAATACACGCTGCAAAGCGGCGACATCAACGCCCTCAATCGCGCCGCTCGGGCGCTCGAGACGCGGTTGCGGCAGCTTCCCGAGCTGACCGACGTGACCAGCGATCTCCTGATCGAGAATCCGCAGGTCACGGTCGATATCGACCGGGAGCACGCCGGCCAGCTCGGCGTCTCCGCCGAAGAGATCGAGAACACGCTGTACGACTCGTTCGGGCAGCGCCAGGTCTCGACCATCTACACCTCGACCAACGAGTACTGGGTGGTGATGGAGCTGCTGCCCCAGTACCAGCAGGACGTGCCGTCGCTCCAGTCGCTCTGGGTCCGCTCCACGGACGGGACGCTCGTGCCGCTCAGCACGGTGGCGACGTTCCACACCGGCGTGGGACCGGTCACCGTGAACCACTCGGGCCAGCTCCCGTCGGTCACGATCTCGTTCGACCTGGCGCCTCGCACCTCACTGGGCACGGCGGTGTCGGCGGTGGAGCGCGAGGCGGCGCAGGTCGTGCCGCCCGCGGTGGCGGCCAGCTTCTCCGGGACGGCGCAGGCCTTCATGACCACGCAGCAGGGCATGGTGCTGCTCTTGGTGCTCGCGATCTTCGTGATCTACGTGATCCTGGGTGTGCTCTACGAGAGCTTCATTCACCCGATCACGATTCTGACGGGCCTGCCGTTCGCCGCGTTCGGCGCGCTGGTGACCCTGATGGTCTGCGGCTTGGACCTCGACGTCTATGGCTTCGTCGGCATCGTGATGCTGATCGGGATCGTCAAGAAGAATGCGATCATGATGATCGACTTTGCGCTGGAGGCGGAGCGGGGCGGGGCCAAGGGCCCCGAGGCAGCGATCCTGGAGGCCGCGAGCGTCCGCTTCCGGCCGATCATGATGACGACGATGGCGGCCCTGATGGGGGCCATTCCGATTGCGGTGGGATGGGGCGCCGGTGCCGCGACCCGCCGTCCGCTTGGCGTGGCGGTCGTGGGCGGGCTCGCGTTCTCCCAGCTGGTGACGCTGTACGTCACGCCGGTGTTCTACACCTACTTCGATGAGCTGCAGCAACGCCTGGTGCGGCGGAAAGGCGAGCGGCCGGCGGAAGGCGGGGAGACGGCGCCGGCCACGGCCTAGACTGGCGGCACGACAAACTGCTTTACCACGGAGGCCACGGAGAACGGCCTCCGTGCCTCTCCGTGGTGTCCCGTTCGCGGTGCCTCGGCGTACGCCCTCAGTGCCTCCGGAGCTCGATGACCTGGCTGATCCGCCGGGCGCGCTCCCGCTGCTTCGCGGTGACCGAGAGCAGTCTCCAGAGCCACGCCATCCGCATTTCCCGATGGAGCCGGCGGCCTTCATCGAGCATCGACCGCTGTTCCACCACGTCCCACCCGTACGGACGAAAGAATTCCGCACCCTCGGCCGGCCCGAAGTGCATGGGCGCGGTGCCGCTGCTGCCCGTCACCTTGCGGTACTTCCGCTGCATGTAGCGCAGGATCCAGGGCGAGGCCAGCTCCGTGAGCCAGCGCGCGAACGTCGGGGGTGCGTGCAGGTCCGTCGCCAGGCCGGCGACCTGCTCCGGTGTGAGGTAGGCGAGCAGGCCCTCGGTCACGACCGTGACCTGCTGTGCGCCGGCGCCGATCCTGGCGAAGAGCGCCTGACGGGCCGGGAGGTCGGTGAGGTCCAGCCGCACCCGCTCGAAGGCACAGCGCGGCTGTTCCCCGCGCATCTGCTCTTCTTTGTACTCCATGATCCCGGGAAGATCGACCTCGACCCACCGTAGGCGGCGCGGAAGATCCATCCGGTATGGTCGAGTGTCGAGCCCCGCGGCGAGGTTGAGCACGAGATCACTCCCCGCCGCCACCGCGCGCAGGATCAATTCATCCAACACCTGAGTGCGCACGACCATGGCCCAAGCCATGCCTTTGCCGTGCCTGAGGGAGCGGACGATCTCTTCGCCCTCGCGGCCGGCCAGGCGCCGCGCGTAGGGATCGCGGAAGTGCGCATCCGGGCGCTCCGTCTCCATCGCCCGGTACACGGCGACCCAACGCGCGGTGTCCGATATGTGCTGGACCGTCACTGTACCGTGAACGGCAGGGTGTATTGGGTACGGTCCCACTCGAGCTTGAGCACACCACCTCCGCTTCCCTTGGGATCGATCGCGATGGTGAAGGTCTCGACCGGCTGCGGCAGCGATTGGGTGGCCAGATCGACCCGCGCGAAATCCTTGGACGAGTCGTAGTCGGTGCCCCACTGCCCGGTCTGCGAGTTCACGATGAGCTTGGGCCCGGTCTTGGACGGGACCGACCAGAGGGTATAGCTGCCCTTCGGAATGGTGGTGCCGCCCAGCTTGAGATCGGCATCCGTGGTGAAGCCGGTCGCCGCGTTGGCCCCGGTCCGCCAGACCTGATCCCATGGAACAACCCCACCGAAGATCTCGCGGCCGCGCTTGTGCGGGCGGCCGTAGTCGATCACCAAATGGGCGTTGCCGATAGTGGCGCGCACGGTGTCCCGAGGGGACAGTTGACCCATCGGGTGATCCGCGACGTCACGCGCGGCGAAATCCTTGAGCGCGCGATCGACGTCCACGCTGGCGACACGGGTGACGATGACCTTGTTGGTCGTCTCCCGTCCATCGAGCGCGAGCATGCGCCCATCCTTCTCCACCTTCGCGTGCGCGAGCGGGCCGAAGTAGCTGTAGTCCATCGCGCCGGGACCGCGGCGCACCGCGTAAGTCGGGTAGGCCTGGTTCCCGCCGATCGGCACGATCTGAAACGCCAGGCTGTCCCGGCCGGAGCGGGCGAGCCGCACGAACATCTGCTCGTACAGGGCATACGACGAACTGCTGAAGGGCATCGCGCCCGGCTGGACCGCCACGGCGAGGGTCTGCGTGCTGTCGCCGGCGTGCACCTTGGTGATCGCGGAATCCTTGGTGAAAACCATCTCGCCCGAAAACGCGGGGGCATCGGGCGCCGGCACGGCGGGGCGAACGGTCACCTCGAGCCGAGACACGGTCTGGTCGGGGTTCAGGGTCGCGACGAAGTGGATCCGGCGCGTGCGCGGCACCCGCGCGGCGAGGTCGGTCTCGAGTCGGTTGCCGGTGCGAGTGAACTGCTCGACGACCAGCGTGTCGGCGCCCAGGCTCGTGATGAAGGCGCCGCGGTCGGCTCGGCCCTGGGCTGGCAGCGTCGCGGGTAGCAACGCCAGGAGCAGGAGCGGCAGAATCTGTCGGGGCATGGCGTGTTGTCCGGGTCGGAGGGGATGATCCGCTCGCGGCCAACGGTACACCGGAAACGCCGCGAGGCAAGGTCTCCTACGGTCCGGATGGACGGACGGTTTCGGTTCGGCAAATCACTCGTCGTCGGGTCGCGCACGCCGGTTCCGCTTCAGGGCCGAGCGCCGCCGTTTGCTCTCGTGTCGCGCCGCCTTGGCCGCGGCCGGGGGCCGAGTCCGCTTGCGCCGCTTCGGCACCGCGAGCGCCGCGGCAACCACGCTCCGGAGCCGCTCGGTGACCGCGTCACGGTTGCGCAACTGACTGCGGAACTCGCCCGAGACGAACCGGAGTCGGCCAGCCGAATCGAGCCGCGAGCTCAGGCGGGCCATCAGCCGCGCCCGCTCGACCTCGCCCACCGCCGCCGAGCCGGCGACATCCCACACGACCTCGATCCGGGTGGACGACGTGTTGACGTGCTGGCCCCCGGGTCCGCTCGAACGGGAGGCTCGGTACGTCAGCTCGGCGAGTGGAATCCGGACCGTCGGTGTGATCTCGAGGAAGGCGTCCGCCATGCTCAACGGTACAGCGGCGCGCGCGTCGCGCCAAACCGCTTCCGCCTTTGGACGAGCGCATTACGTTACTGCCATGCCGACGCTCGCGCTCCTCGAGGAGCATCTCGCCGGGTTCGGTCGAGTGCTCCTCGGCTACTCCGGCGGTGTGGACTCCGGACTGCTCGCGGTCGCGGCTCGGCGCGCGCTGGGACGCGAGCGCTTTCTGGCCGCCATCGGCCGGAGCGCTTCCTATCCGGCCGCGCAGTGGCGCACCGCGCTCGACCTTGCCCGGGAGTTCGACGTTCCGGTGCTGGAGCTCGACACTCACGAGCTGGATGACGCACGATACGTCGAGAATACGCCGGATCGCTGCTATTTCTGCAAGACCGAGCTGTGGACCCGCCTCGGACACGTCGCCGGCGAGCGCGGCTTCGACGTCATCATCGACGGGACCAACGCGGACGATCTCGACCAGCACCGCCCCGGCCTTCGGGCGGCGAGTGAGCGCGGCGTGCGCTCCCCGCTCGCTGAGCTGGGGTGGACCAAGCCGGATGTCCGCGCCGCCGCCCGCGCGCTGGGGCTTCCCATCTGGGACGCGCCCGCGGCACCGTGCCTGTCGAGCCGGATTCGGTATGGCCTCCCCGCCACGCGCGAACGACTGGCGCAGGTGGAGCAGGGCGAAGCCTACCTTCGGAGTCTCGGCGTGACAGGGGATCTCCGCGTGCGGCACCACGGCGCCACGGCGCGGCTGGAGATCGAGCCGGAGCAGCATGAGCGGCTCCGAGCCGGATGGGATGTCGTCGCGGCCTTTTTTGCCGCGCTCGGGTTCGCCTCGGTCGAGCTCGATCCCCGCGGCTACTGCCGCGGCAGTCTGCTCACCGTGTCGGCTCAACCCGGATCCTGATGCGGCTGTTCGTCGCACTTCCAATCACCGAGCCGGCCCGCGGCGTCATCGCCGGTCTGCTCGACCGCCTGCGGTCATCCGACTGGCCGGTGCGCTGGGTTCGTCCCGAAGGCATTCACCTCACGCTCAAGTTCTACGGTGAGGTCGCGCCGGAGCGCCTGGAGGTGATCGAGGAGGCGATTCGCTTCGCCGCCGCCGGGACGGGGCCGATCCCGATGCGCCTCTCGACGCTCGGCGCCTTTCCGACGACGAGTCGGCCCCGCATCCTTTGGCTCGGGTTGGAGGCTCCCCCCGCCGTGGAGCTGCTTCAGCATCGGCTCGAGCAGAGCGGCGAAGCGATCGGCTTCCCGCCGGAGGGCGCGCCGTTTCAGCCGCACGTGACCCTGGGACGGATGCGGGAAGGGCACCGGTTGCCGCACGGGTGGACCGAGCACGCGGACGGGGCCGCGGAAAGGGTCGCGTTTCTCGCCGACCAGGTCGTGCTCTACGAGAGCGTGCTCACCGGTGATGGACCGCGTTACGAGGCGAGGCTGATTCTGCCGCTGCAAACTTGATGGGCTGCCTGGCCGCGCCTTTCCGCGCGCTGGGGTGCCTCGTGATCGTGGCGGCATTGATCGCAGGGTGGCTGTATCGCGACCGCCTCGTGGATGGCATCCGCCATCTGGTCAGCGGCACTCCCGCGATCACCGCGGAGCCGGGTCGGCCTGGCACTCGCGCCCTGGCATCGGCCAAGAGTCGCACCGACTCGGTCGCACGGCACAAGGCGGATTCGGTGGTTCTGAGCGCGGCGGAGATGGCGTCGCTGATCGGTGACGGGCTTCCGCCCATGGTAAGGGGCCAGCTCGATTCCCTGACGGTACGGCTGCTCCCAGGCCAGATCGAAGTCGGCGCCAGGCTCGCAACCGGACAAATCCCCCGCGCGCTGCTCGGTCCGTTGGCGCTGTTCCTGCCGGACCATGCCGCGATTCGGGCTGCCGGCCCGATCGACATGATGAGTCCGGGCCGGGGCCAGTGGGAAATCGAGCGCTTGACGATCAGCGGGGTGCCGCTGCCGGTCGACGCGCTGCGGGCGCGCTTGAGCCAGGCCATGGGCGCGGGCGGACACGGCGGGTTGCCCGTCACCATTCCGTCCGGCGTCCGCGAGATCCGTATCCGTCCCACGGGCGCAGTGCTCTTCGGAGCTCGGAGACCATGACGCACCGCGTGCTGATCATCGACGACGAGGCGGGCATTCGGCAGGCGCTCAAGCAGGTCCTCGACTACGAGGGCATGGATGTGCGCGCCGCCGCGTCGGGCGGAGAAGGCATCACGGTCTACCAGGACTACCACCCTCATCTCGTATTTCTCGACGTGAAGATGGCCGGCCTGGATGGGCTCGAGACGCTGACGCGACTCCGTGACCTCGATCCCCGCGCCACCATCGTCATGATCTCGGGGCACGGGACGATCGCGACCGCCGTCGAGGCGACCCAACGCGGCGCATTCGACTTCCTGGAGAAGCCCCTCGACACCGATCGGCTGCTCGTCACCGTCCGCAACGCGCTCAGCCATGCCACGCTGGTCGGCGAGAACGAGCGCCTGCGCGACGTGCAGGCCAGCCGCTACGCGATGGTGGGGGAGAGCACCGCGCTCAAGCGGGTGCGGGAGCTGGTGGCCCGGGTGGGGCCCACTGGCGCGCGGGTGCTGATCACCGGCGAAAACGGCACCGGCAAGGAGCTGGTCGCGAGGGCGTTGCACGAGGGGTCGCCGCGCCACGCCCGCGCGTTCGTCGAGGTCAACTGCGCGGCGATTCCGTCGGAGCTGATCGAGAGCGAGCTGTTCGGCCATATGAAAGGGTCGTTCACGGGCGCCTTCGCCGACCGGGCCGGCAAGTTCGAGCAGGCCGACGGCGGGACGCTCTTCCTCGACGAGGTGGGCGACATGTCGCTCGCCGCGCAGGCCAAGCTCCTCCGCGTGCTGCAGGAGGGCATGGTGACGCGCATCGGGGGCGCCAAGGCCATCCAGGTCGACGTCCGCGTGCTCGCCGCCACCAACAAGGACCTCGGCCTCGAGATCGCGGAAACCCGATTCAGGGAAGACCTGTTGTACCGGCTCAACGTCGTCGAGATCGAGGTGCCCGCGCTGCGCGACCGCCTGGAAGACGTGCCGACGCTGGTGGCGCACTTCGCCCAGCACCTGGTGCAGACCGCCGGCGTCCCCGCCAAGCAGTTCGGTGACGACGCCGTGGCTCGGCTCCAGGCCCGCCCGTGGCCCGGCAACATCCGAGAGCTGCGAAACGCGGTCGAGCGGGCCCTGATCCTCGCGCCGGGCAAGGCGGTCACCGCGGCCGACATCGATCGGCTGTTTCCGGGGGCCGAAGGCGCGCTTCCCCCTCCCGAGGCGAGCCGGGCCCAGACCTTCGAGACCTTCAAGCAAGAGGCGGAGCGCTCGTTCCTGCAGGCCAAGCTCCGAGAGCACGACTGGAACGTTTCCGAGACCGCGCGGTCGCTCAAGATGCCGCGGTCCAATCTGTACAAGAAGATCGAGCGCTACGGACTGAGTCGAGAGTCGCCATGAGCGATCAACCCCGCGACTGGGACAAGGAGCTGGCCAAGATCGATCGCGCGATGGGGCGGATTCCCGAGGCGGCGCCCCCGGCGCCGGCCCGGAAAGCCGAGGCGTCGGTCACGGGTCCCGCCCCAGCCCACGCTGGTCCCCGCGCCACCACCACGACCTGGCTCCGGGTGGCGCTGGTGCTCACGCTCGCGCTCGCGATGCCGCTCTGGCCCTACCCTAAGGGTTGCGGAGTGGGTCTCTTCGGCTATCTCACCGCGGCCGGCGTCGTCGTGCTGGCCGGCGTCTGGGCCGCCATCTCGACGTGGCACCGGCGCCGCGCCATCGGTCACGTTCTCGCGATCCTCGTGCTCATCTGGGGCCTGGCGCTGATGGCCGCGGAGGTGCTGCCCCGGATCGGCTACGCCAAGAACGCCATTCGTTGGACCTGCGGGTAGGACGCGCTTACCACTCATGCCGAAAACGTTCGCCAATTTCATCGCCGGCCGCTGGGTACCCCCGACCACCGACGAGTACTTCGAGAACCGCAATCCGGCCGACACCCGTGACATCATCGGCCGCTTCCCCGATTCCGGCGTCGAAGACGTCGCGCGGGCGGTGGAGGCGGCCAAGCGCGGATTCGCCATCTGGTCGCGTACGCCCGCTCCGGCCCGGGGCGACGTCCTGCGCCGGGTCGGTGATCTCCTGACCGAGCGCAAACGCGCGATCTCGGAGGCGATGACCCGCGAGATGGGCAAGGTGCTCGACGAGACGGGCGGCGACGTGCAAGAGGGGATCGACACGGCGTACTACGCCGCGACCGAGGGCCGCCGTCTCTTCGGCCACGTGGTGCCGTCGGAGCTGGCGAACAAATGGGCGATGAGCTTCCGCCGGCCGATCGGCGTCGCGGGCCTCATCACGCCCTTCAACTTTCCGCTCGCGATTCCGACCTGGAAAGCGTTCCCGGCGTTGCTCTGTGGCAATGCCGTGATTTTCAAGCCGTCGGAGGATGTGCCCCACACCGCCCACCTGCTCGTCGAAATTCTGCTCGACGCGGGGCTCCCGCCCGAAGTGATCCAGCTGGTGCACGGGCGCGGGGAAGTCGTGGGCGCCGCGCTGGTCGAGCATCCCGAGGTGCCGGTCGTCTCGTTCACCGGATCGACGAGCACGGGATCCAAGATCGGGGAGACCTGCGGCCGCATGCACAAGCGGCTGTCGCTCGAGATGGGCGGCAAGAACGCCCAGATCGTGATGGACG
>DATHMJ010000179.1:0-3968 GCA_035487215.1 Gemmatimonadales bacterium | reverse complement strand
GAAGCCGGCCGCGGACTCGGTGGTGCCGTTGGCCGAGTCGAGTTGGACGGTCCGGAACCGATGCCATTCGTCGCCGAAGCTCTCGGCGTAGGCGTCCCGAACCACGAAGCGCGGGATCCCGTCCACGATCGGGTAGGCCGCGCGGCACTGCGCACAGCTCAGACTGCCGCTCACGATCTCCGATCCCGCCGTGCGGTCCGCCGCCAGGGTTAGCTCACCCTTGCAGGTGGGGCAAACCAGCAGGTCCGCGAGTCGCGGCTTCATGCCGCGAACTGCCTCATTGGACGCGTCGCCATTCGACGGCACCCGGCCTGGCGAGGAAACGGATGAACCCGACGAGAAAGGCCAGATGCATGGCCAGCAGATAGTACGGCACCATCGCGTAGCGCACGCCCTGGAGCCGCTGTCGGAAGACGAAGCCGGCGGCCGCGAGGGCGTAGAAGGTCGCCTGCGCGCACAGGAGGGCTCGATAGAGCGGAGCGGTGACAAGCGCCACGCTGGTCACCAGCATACCGACAAGGAAGAACGGAAGAAACCAGCGCAGAAGCTTGTGCGAGACGAACGCGACCGCCGTCAAGGGATCGAGCCGCGCACCGAATATTGGGCCCAGTGCCCGGAAGCTGCCGGTGGCGATACGCACACGCCGCGTGAACTCGTCGGCCACGGTCGGCGGGGCAAAGTCCACCGCGGTCGCCTCCGGATCGTATCCGACCCGGAAGCCTCGTCGACGGGCGGCCAGGGGCACCACCAGGTCTTCCACCAGGGTGTGGGCCGGGATCGGGACGAAGCACTCCCGGCGGATCGCGTAGATGGCACCGCTCGCATTGAGGGTAACCCCGAGCCGCGACTCCATCAGACGGAGCATGGACTCATACCGCCAGTACACGCCTTCGGTCTGCTGGGATTCGGCGCCCGCCCGGAACTGAAGCGCGCCGCACATCACGCCGACTCGCGGGTCGGAGAAGTGGCGGACCAGCTTCTTGACGGCGTCGGGGGCAAAGAGGGTGGCGGCATCGGAGAACACCAATAGGTCGTGTCGCGCCCAGGTCACCGCATGGTTCAGCGCGTTGGCTTTGCCCGCCCGCTCGGACAGGTAACTGACCCGGATATTGCCGCCCTCGGCGTCTCGGAGGATCGCGCTGGTCCGGTCGGTCGAGCCGTCGGAGACGAAGAGGATGTCGAGAGCGTCTTTCGGATAGTCCAGCGCCCGCACGTTGGCCAGCTTGTCCGCGAGGTGGCGCTCTTCGTTATACGCCGGGATGATCAGCGACACCTCGGGCAGCTCGAGCGGCTCCGGCGGGATCCGCCGGCGATCGCGTCGCCGCGTCAGGTATTGCCAGTCACGCCAGACTTGGATCGCGGACGACGCGACGAACAAGAAAAGGGGATAGAGCAGATAGGTATGGACCACCAGGAGAAAACAGACCCAGAAGAGTGCCTCGAGCGCGACCATGGCCGGCGGGTGGCTACTTGGCCCCGCGGCCAAAGAGGACGATCTTGACGGTGTCGACGAGGATGCGCAGGTCGAGCCAGAACGACATCTGCTTGATGTAGTACAGGTCGTACCGCATCTTCTCGGTGACCTGCTCGAGGCTGACCGAATAGCCAAAGCGCGTCTGAGCCCAGCCGGTGAGGCCCGGGCGAACGGACTGCCGAAGGAGGTAGTACGGGATCTGCTCGGCCATCGTCTGCACGTTCGCGATGATCTCCGGACGGGGCCCGACGAGGTCCATGTCCCCTTTCAGGATGTTCCAGAACTGCGGCAACTCGTCCAGGCGCAGCCCCCGGATCATGCGACCGACCCGCGTGATGCGCGAGGTGTCATCGCGATCCCAGACGGCCGCGGGCACGGTCTGGCCGGGCGCCAGGGGGTGCATCGTGCGGAACTTGTACAGGTGGAACAGGCGCCCATTGAGGCCGGCCCGCGCATCGATGAAGAGCACGGGCCCTCGCGAGTCGAGCTTGATGGCCAGGGCGATGACCACCATCAGGGGCGCGGCGAGCACCAGGCCAATCACCGCGGCGGCGAGGCTGACCGCGCGCCGGGCCGCGAGCTGCAGCCGTGACTTCCGGAAGGCGCCCGAAAACACCAGGAAGGAGGGCGTCAGCGATTCGATCGGCAATTTCCCGGTGAAGAACTCGTAGGTGCGCTGACCGTCCTCCACCACAATGCCCTTGGCGCTGCATTCGAGGAGCTGCCCCATCGGCATCCGGCCGCGCCGCTCGGAGAGGGAGACGATCAGGCGGTCTGGCTTCACGTCGTCGATGATCTTGTCCAGGCGCTCCAGCGGGCCCAGCACCGGATAGGGCAGGCCACTCGTGTCGCCCCCGTGGCCTTCGTCCACGACCCCCACGATGGCGTAGCGGAAGTTCGGGCGCGATTCGATCTCCTGGATGATGCGCCGGGCGGCCACGCCGGTGCCGAGAATGAGGACGCGGTCGGCGAACGCTCGCCGCCGCATGATCGTATAGCCCACCGCGCGCAGGGGCACGAGCAGGCCGGCGCTCACGATGAGGCTCGAGGCGAAGGCGCCCTCGCCGAGCCGCGTGGTCGGAAAGACCGTGTAGAACCCGGCCAGCAGGATCAAGGCCACGCCGAAGGACTGCAGGAGCCGCGACGCGAAGAGGCTGAAGCTCCGGACGACCCGCAGGTCGTAGAGGTCATTGTAGTAGAACGCCACGATGCAGCACAGGGAGACGACCCCCGCCTGCCAGAGCAGGGTTGCGACATCGACCCAGTCGACGAAGAGCAGATGACCCCAGGCGTAGATGGTCCCGCACACCGCCAGGAACAGCACCAGCCCTTCGGTGACCACCAGGCTCACCGAGCCCGATCCTCTGCGCGCCGGCTGCGCGCGTTCTCCCCGCGGCGGAGGAGGGACCCGACCCGGCTCGTGACCCGATTGACGAGGCTCTGCCCGACGGCCGCGGCGGTCTGTCCGTCGTAGCCGGCGTAGTAGTTGGCGTAGCGCCCCGACAGCAGGTGATCGGAGCCGTTGAAGACGAGGCCGACCAGCTTGGTGGGATCGAGGATGTCGAGCACGCCTTCGAGCAGCGCGCGAGGCGTATGGTCGGCCGCCACGACGAGCAGGACGCCGTCGACCCAGCGGGCTACGACGCGGCAGTCCTGGACGGGCACCATCGGCGGGGTGTCCAGCACGATGTACTCGAAGCGGCCGCGGGCCTCGCCGAGCAGCGCCCCGAGCCGGGGCGACTTGAGCACCTCGTAGGGACTCGGCGGGGTCTGCCCGCCGAGGACGACGCTCAGGTTGAACGGGGGCCGAGCCTGGACGATGTCGGCCAAGGTGAGGGTGGGATCGAGGATCGCGTCCACCAGTCCGATCCCGGAGGAGTCGTGGAATCCGAGCAGGCGGCTGAGGGACGAACGGCGGAGATCCGCCTCGACCAGCAGCACCGAGGCCTGCTCACCCTGCGCCAGCGCGCCCGCCAGGTTGATGGCGGTGGTGGTCTTGCCGTCGCCCACCCCCGGGCTCGAGACCGCGATCACCGACAGGCCATCGGCCTTGTGCTTCTGCTCCACGATGTGCCGGAGCGCACGGTACTGCTCGGCCTCGAGCCCCGCCGGGGACACGAGGCTCACCAGATGGCTGTCGACCTCCTCCGTGACGGGAGCGGCGCGGCGAGGTAGCGTGGGTCGGCGCCGCAGCGGGCTCGGGCCCGGCGCCGGCTCGG
Source organism: Gemmatimonadales bacterium (assembly GCA_035487215.1). Lineage (GTDB taxonomy): Bacteria > Gemmatimonadota > Gemmatimonadetes > Gemmatimonadales > GWC2-71-9 > DASQPE01. Next base: position 275 of record DATHMJ010000179.1, on the reverse strand, counting down.
GCCGCGCCGGAGGCCGCGGCGTCTGGACTGGCGGCACGCTGCTGACCGGCGGCGGGGCCGAAACTGGCGGCGGCGGGGCCGAAACCGGCGGCGCCGGGACCGGCTGCAGGCGCAGCGCCCGCTCGCGCTGGGCTTGCTCGAGGGCCTTCGTAAACTTGCTCACGGGACCATCAGGGACTTGACCGTCCGCGCGAGATCCGCGACGTACGAGGTCGAGAGATCCACCATCTGCGGGAGGAAGGCAGGATTGACCAGGGCCACGGCCGCGACACCGA
>DATHMJ010000178.1:0-3232 GCA_035487215.1 Gemmatimonadales bacterium | reverse complement strand
GCCCAGGATGAGCACCCGGGGCCGCTCCTTGCCGACATACGCCAGTCCGGGCGGGTGGTAGTCGGCGCTCTTGAGCCAGTACTGGACGCCCGCGCTCAGGTCTCCCATCCCGGTGGCGGCGGTGCCGCCGTCGATCACGATCCCGATGCCGGGCCCCGGCCAGCCCTTGTCCGGGTCCGGCGCCAGCGTGTACACGTCCACGCGTGAGATCGCATTCCACGCGGTGTAGATCGGCGCGAGTCGCGGCCCGGCGGGCAGCATGGGATGAGTCTTGCTCGCCGCCACCGTCACCGGCAGGATCCGGTCGCCCAGCGGAGCCAGCGCCAGGGCCACGAGTCCGAGGGCCACTGCGGTCGCGGCGACGCGCCGGGCCTCCTGGAAGCCGAAGATCGCCGCCGCCAGGAAGGCACAGGCGGCGGCCAGCAGCACCGTGCCGGAGCCGCCCAGCAGCGGCATCACCGCGGCCAGCGCGGTGCACCCCAGGCCTGCGCCGAGCAGATCGGCCGCGTAGAGCCGGTTCACCTGATGTGCGCCGCGCGTGAGCAGGAGCGCGATGGCCAGGCCGGACCAGAAGAACGGAAACGCGAGCGCCAGATAATACAGCGGGAGCATCACCGCGTCGTGGGCCAGGGCGCCCTGCTGGCTGAACGGATCGAACGGGATGTGCTGCATGGCCCAGAAGCTGACAACGGCGGCGAGGCCGAAACCGCCGGACAGCAGGGCGAGCGTCCGATCGAGCGGGGCCCGCTCGCGGAGTCCCGTCCACAGCGCCAGCGCCACCCCGGAGGCGCCGAACCCGAGTAGCGCGGTCGAGATGACCAGGAAGCCGAAGTGGTACCAGAGGGCCACGGAGAGCACGCGTGTCAGCGCCAGCTCGAGGAGCAGGGTGGCGAAAGAGATGACCAGGATCCCGATGTAGTGGCGGCGATTCATAGCAGCTCCTCGACTGGGTCTCCATCCACGTCCGACAGCTCGACCCCCAGCATTCTCGTGAAGGTCGGGGCGAAGTCCATGATCGACACGGTTCGCTCGATCTTGCCCGGCTTGATCCCGCCCCCCACGGCCACGAACAGGCCTTCGGGCCGGTGCTCGCCGGTGCGGCAGTAGCGGTTCTCCCCCTCGATGACACCGATCGCGTCGGATCCGATGCGCAACCGCCCGCTTCCCGCCTTGCCCGCGTTCGCGGTGCCGAGCGGCAGCTCGGGGTTCCACTCCACGAGCAGGTCCGGGAGCAGGTCGAGGTGCTCGCCCTCGTACAGATCGCGGGTGCGCGCCACCGCCGCCACCACCGGCTTGCCGGTCTCGAGGTCGCGAATGTCCAGGAGCTCGCGCTCGAGCAGGGCGCAGAGCGCGTCCATCTCCTCGCCGCGTCGCACGAGTCCGGCCGGCTCGCGGCCCACCAGGTTGAATCGGATTCCGCCGACCGCGAATCCGTTGTCCACGATGAAGCACCGGCTGCGCGCATGATCGAGCTTCGGGGCCGGGATGCCGTCCGGCCCGTCGATCCAGCCTCGGAGCTGGCCGCGGACGGACTTGAGCGAGCCCCTGACCGCCTCCGGCAGGCGACGCCAACCCCACGCCAGCATCGCGTCCAGCCGATCGCGAAGCCGTGGAGGCGGCGGCGCCTCCGCGACCGGCGCCCGCGGCTCGGCCACCTTCAAGCGGATCAAGATCTCGTGGAGCAGGAACTGGGCGCCGTGCTTGTGCGCCATGCCGTGCCCGGCCAGGACGATCACCTTGGTGTCGGGTCCGACCTCGGCCAGGATCCGCCCGATGGCCGCGTCGATGGCCACGTACACGTCCTTGATCGGATCCCCGGTGAGCTTCGCGACCTCGGGCTCGTGGCCGGGATGGTCGGGGGCGTGGAGGTGCCAGCACTGATGGCCCACGCAGTGGCTCTCGGTGAAGACCTGGGCGAAGAACTGCCAGCCGCCCTGCCGGAGGTAGTGACGGGTCAGCTCGGCCTTCGTGTGGACGCCGCGGACCAGGGTGTCCCGCAGCTCCCTGAACTGGGCTGGGGTCCGATGGTCGCGGTTGCAGGACCCCTCGAGCGGATGCAGCCCGAACTTCGACCGGATCTCCGCCTTCAGCGACGGCGGCCACGCCCGGAACCCGTAGTTCTCGTCGTGCGAGCCCCACTCCACCGTCTGGATCCCGTTGATCGCCTCGCTGATGCCCGACAGCGGGATGTCGAGCACGGCCACCCGCTTCCCGGCTTGGCTCAGGTAGTTCCAGAATGGCTCGCGCTTGACGTGCTCGCCGGTCGGCAGGTGCGCCACCTCGTACGTCCCCGGCCTGAGCATGGCGAGGCTGTGAATGCCGTGCCGAGCGGGCGAGACCCCGGTATAGAACGACGGCCAGATCGAGCCCACGAAGAAGCCGCGCGGGGCCATGGTGTGGCCCACGAGGCCACGATCGAGGAGCGCGGCGAAGTTCGGCAGCACCCCGGCCCGTGCCCACTCGAGGAGAAGGTGCTTCTCGCCCGCGTCGACTTCCAGCAGCAGGATCTCGGTCGGAGACATCACGCGTCGCGCTCCCGGCTCAGACGAACAGGTGCCGCGTGTAGGCCAGGTAACGCCAGCCGTACACATGGAACAGCGTCCGGAGGTGCCACTTCCACGCGTCCGCCTTGCGCCCCTGCTCGAGGTCCTTCACGGACGCGCCGTGCAGGGCGGCCACGTACTTGCGGCGGAGCGCCCGTCTCACGTCGGGCGGGAGCGCCATGCGTAGCACCGCCTGCAGCGCGCCCGGTTGGCGCAGGACGTGCTCGCGCGATTTCGACAGGGAGTCGGGCGTGTCCGCGTTGTAGACGAACGTGGGGGCGTCGAGAAAGGCCATCCGCCGCTCGAGCGCGAGCCGCACCGCCAGGTACGTCCACTCGAGGTGCGGCGGCATGCCCGAGAAATAGGTCGCGGGAATCGTGGCGCTGCGAAAGAGGCCGGCCCCCGGCGTGAGCCACATCCGGTCGATGATCGCCCGCAGCGGGTCCTGCGCGCAGCGCGAGATCCCCGGTACGTTCAACACGTCGCCCCGCGCGCTGCGCAGGTAGCCGCTCGTGACCGTCGCGTCGATGGTCGGATCGGCCTCCATGGTCGCCACCCGAGCGGCCAGCGCGCCGGGCAGAAACAGATCGTCGTCGTCCAGCTCCGCGAAGTACGGTGCCTCGACGATTTCGCGACCCGCCGCGATCGCCGCGCCCAGGCCTGCTTCCCGACGCCGGAGCACGCGGATG
>DATHMJ010000177.1:0-3216 GCA_035487215.1 Gemmatimonadales bacterium | reverse complement strand
GCGCTCGGTGCAGGTGGACGAGCGGGAGCGCTGGACAGTGCGGCACAGCCGGCCAGCCGAGGCCGGCTTCCTGGGCGAGGAGACCCACCGCATGCGTGTGCGGGGGCGTGCGCTCGAGCTCAGGACCCGAATGGAGATCCGCTCGGACGAACGGCTGCTGCACATTCGCTTCGACCGGGAGATTCTCGAGAACGGGAAGAGCGTGCGGCAACGGGTGTGGACCGACTCGATTCCGCGGCGCTGGCACTAGACGTCCAGAAATACGAAAGCGGCCGCCGGACCGAAGTCCGGGCGGCCGCTTTCCGTACCGACTACCCAAGGTCGGGGCCGTGAGGCCGCCGTTCTTCTCTCCCGAGCCGTCGCGGCTGGTCCGCCGCAAGAGGGCTGTTGTGAGGCCTTGGCTTCGATCCCCAGGCTGGATGGCCGTCCCACCTGGTTCGTCGTTACGAGCGCTACGGGTCGGATCGGGTCGCGGACCGATCTCCCACACTGCGTTCCGGTGCGCCGCACCGGACCGGATGGAGCACGCGACTGGCTCCATCAATCCAACCGGAGTGATCACCGGGATCTGCGAACGCCTGAGCCCTTGGTTGCATCGGCGCCCTCCCCCGACATTCCGATTAGACTCGCCTGCCGATCGCCACCAAAACCGAAGGTTTCAGTACGTGCCCAGCAAAGCGTGAGGTCAATATAGGAGCTTCCAAAAAACGCGCAAGTGCCTGTCTTTCTTCGGTTTACGACCACAGCATGTGGATTGGCTGTGGAGGGCTAAACGGTGATCGCGCAAGCCAGTGGAACAACCGCTCCACATTGTGTGCAGATGTGAGCGCAGAGTGTGCACACCCATCCACACGCACTACTTCTTCTGCAACAGCTTGTTCAAGCCGTTCTGCAGCTGCTCGGTGACGGCTTTCTTCGCTGCCGCGCCGACCGGAATGCCGTACTTGGGCGCCGTCGTCGTGCCACTCACAGTAACGGGAATCGAAATTTCGCCCTGCGAGTTCTTGAGCCCCGCGACCGGACCGAGCTTCGCCACTTTGGCCGCCGAGACGATCGCCTGAAGCTTGAAATCGAGCGTCTGGTCGAAGCCCATGACGCCGGCTCCGGTCACGGACAGCTCGCCGGCCTTGAGCAGGAGGTCGTTGGTCTTGGCCTTCCCGCCGCCGATGGCGGCCGTGCCGGAGAAGCTCTCGAACTTGGTGTCCTTGTCGTTCCCCTCGGTGATCCCCAAGGCCTCGTTGATCCGGGCGAGCAAGGGGAAGTTCTTGATGACGCCGTTCACCAGTTGGAATTTCACGGTCCCAGCCAGGCTTTTCTGGATCGCGGGGGCACTGCTGCCGCTGCCCTTCACGTCGGCGGTGACACTGCCCGTGCCGAGGAGGAAGTCTTTCATCGTCGTGGTGGCGCTGAGGGCCCGGTTGACGTCGAGGCCGCTCAGGCTCGACTTGATCATATAGACCGGGGCCGGCTGGCTCATGTCGATCGCCACCGAGCCCTGGTGCTTCCCTCCGAAGAACGTGAACGTGAACGGGTTGAGCGCGAACACGCCCTTCTCGAAGCGGAACTGGGTGGACACCGCGTCGAGCGCCATCGTGCCGAACTTGACCTTGTCGATCGCGGCCTTGCCGCTGGCCACGAAGGTCTTGAAATCCGGGGCGACGGTGGTGTTCAGCTCGAACGGGGCCTTGCCCGAGATGGAGAGGCCGGGTGGGGGGGGCATGGCGGCGAGCGCGAAGAGCGACGGCAGGTCGGCGTTCTCGATCGAGGCCGACTCGAGATGGAGTGAGGCGCCCTTGGGGCCGGCTTCCGCCGCGCCGGTGACGGTCGTGGTTCCCAGCGTCCCGGTGAACCGCGGCACCTTGAGGGCGCCTCCCGTTGCCTCGAGATCGGCCGCGATGCCGGAGATCGTCGTGATCGTCGGGCCGCCCTTGGGCCCCGTGAGACTGTCGTCCACGATGCGGATGCGACCGTCGCGCACTTGGAGCAGCTTGAGATCGACCGCGGGCGCCGCTGCTTTGCCGCCTTCGGGTGCCGGGCCGGCCGGCGCCGGGGCCGGCGCCACAGGCAACAACCACTTACCGGTCTTGTCCTTCCGAAGCGAGATAGTGAGACCCCGGAGCTCGACGTGATTGATCGTCATCGTGCGCCCGGGGAGGAATGAGCCGATGTCCGGCACTACGTGGAGGCTCGAGAGCGAAAGTCCGGGCGCGGCGTTCGAGTCGGCGCCGCCGATCCGGACGTCGCGGGCATCGAGCGTGGGTGTGGGAAACAGTCCGACCCCGATGGACCCGAGCTTGACCGGCTGCCCCAGGGCCGAGCTGAGAGCGTCTTCGATCTTGTGGTTGACCGCGGAAGAGTGGAGCGCCGCGTAGCCCAGCCCGAAGAGGGCCAGGACGAGCAGCACCACCGCGATGAGCACGTACCAGAGGCGTCGCATGAAATCCCCGTCGTCCGTCAGAGTGAAGAGCTTCCAGTATGCGGGACGCGACAGCGAGGCGCAAACGGTGGATCGGGGAGTTCCGGACGCGATCTGCCGCCTTGACCGATCCGCCGGTCGGGCGCTACCCTCACGCCATGATCCATGCCCGGGCCGGCGCGACCGGCCTCCTCGCGACGGCTTGGCTGCTGGCCGCGAGCCCGGCCGAATCCCAAACCGCCCGCCCCATCGAGCTGCAGCTCAAGCGGTGGGCGGAAACCCACGCGGACGAGCAGACGGCCACGCTCGAGCGCCTCGTCAATATCCAAAGCGGCACGATGAACACGGCCGGCGTGCGGGCCGTCGGCGCCGCCATCCGCAAGAGTCTCGACTCGCTTGGCTTCACCACGTCGTGGATCGACCTGCCGCCTGAGCTCAACCGTGCCGGTCACCTTTATGCGGAACGAAAGGGCGGCCGCGGCAAGCGGCTCCTCCTGATCGGACATCTCGACACCGTCTTCGAGGGCGATCAGCAGCGATTCCAGCGGGCGGACACGATCGCACACGGCGCCGGCACCAACGACATGAAGGGCGGCGACGTGGTCATCCTGTTCGCGCTCAAGGCGCTGGCGAGCGCCGGCGCGCTCGACGGGATGCGGGTCTCGGTCCTGCTGACCGGCGACGAGGAGTCGGCCGGACAACCGACCGCCGTCTCGCGCGCGGCCCTGATCGATGCGGCCAAGCGGAGCGACGCGGTGCTCGACTTCGAGCCGGACGTGGGGGACGGGACCGTCGCGCAG